>CALKYG010000327.1 GCA_938003575.1 uncultured Alphaproteobacteria bacterium | reverse complement strand
TCCGAAATCCATGAGAAATGACATACAGATGCAACCAGTGCGTATCCGTGGCGCACGAGAGGGGCGCCGTGGCGCCAACGCGACGGGCCGTCCAAAAGTCGCCCGCGCGCATTCACCCGATCGTCTATTGCCCCTAGTGTGAGAGAGGTCGAGTTGGGGACGGAGGGCGATAAATGGCGCGGTTGCTGGAGCGGTCGGTAAAATTCGTTCAACCGGGCCGATACATCCTGAACATGCTTCTGTTCCTGATCGCGGCCGCCGCGATCGTCTATTACATGTCGCCGTGGAGCCCGGAACCATCGACCATCCTGATCGACGCGTTCAACGCCAATCCCGCCCTTAACGGCCTGATCCTCGGCGTTCTGGGCATCGGCGTAATTTACAATCTGCGTCAGGCCGGCGTCATTTCGCCCGCGGTTCGCTGGGTGGAAGCGTTTCGTGAAACGGTCGATCCCCGGCGAGCGCGCCTGCCTCGGCCGCCGATGCTCATCGGCGCCATGGTGAAACTGCTGCTCGACGCCGACGAACGCGGCGGGCGCCTTACGCCCGAATCAACGCGCGCCATTCTCGATTCGATCGCCACGCGCATGGACGAGGGGCGTGAGATGGGCCGTTATATTGGCCATCTGCTTGTTTTCCTCGGACTCCTCGGAACCTTTTGGGGCCTCATCCAGACCGTCAACGGCGTCGTCGAAACGATCAGCGGTCTCGGCGTCACCGGCGGCGATCCCGAAACGGCGATCGCCCAGCTGATCACCAATTTGAAGGCGCCCCTTTCCGGCATGGGCACTGCTTTTTCCTCGTCGCTGTTCGGGCTTTCGGGGTCGCTTGTCGTCGGCTTTCTCGATCTGCAGTCGAGCCAGGCGCAAGGCCGCTTCTACACCGATCTCGAAGACTGGCTGTCGGGGATGACCGATACGCGCGCCGGCGCGTCAGGCGCACGCGCGAACATGAGCGCCGAGGACGACAGCCCGTTTAATTCGCTGGAGGCCGCCCTCGCGGCGAATACGGACGCGCTCATCAAGGCCCAGGCGGAGCAGATCACCGAACTGAAAGAGGAAATCCGCGCGCTCAACCGTTCGATCATTCGCGGCAGGGAGTAGCCCATGTCGCGGCGGCGGCGAGCATCGGAAGCCAATATCTGGCCGGGCTTTGTCGACGGCTTGTCGACCCTGCTTCTTGTCCTGATGTTCGTATTGTCAATTTTCGTCGTTGCGCAATTTTATCTCGGAACAAAACTCACCTCCGTAAAGGACGAGCTTGCGACAAAGGATTCGGAGCTTGCGCGCCTGACGGCGCGCATTAACGAACTGGCCGAACAGCTTGGATTGGCGCAGGCGGAGAAAGACAGACTGACCGCGCAGATCCTGGCGCTTGAAACGACGATCGCCGACAAAGACGCCCAGCTTGCGTCGGCCGCCGCAGCGCTTGCCGCGAGCCAGGCGGCCGTCGCCGCTTCCGCCGAGGAGCTTGAGGCGGAAAAAGCGCTTACTGAGGACCAGAAATCGCAAATTGCGACATTGAATGCGCAACTGGCCGCGCTGAGACGGCAGCTGGCGAGCCTGCAGGAGGCGCTCGACGCGGCGGAAGCCAAGGACAAGGCGCAGCAGGCGCAGATCGAGAATCTTTCCTCACGCCTGAACGCAGCGCTCGCGCGCAAAGTGCAGGAGCTTCAGGAAGTCCGTTCGCGGTTCTTTGAAGCGCTCCGCGCTGCGCTCGGCGACCGAAAGGACATCAAGGTCGTCGGCGACCGGTTCGTCTTTGAGAGCGACATCCTGTTCGGATCCTGCTCGGCTACGATCGGTGAGGCGGGGAAACTCGAACTCGACAAACTTGCCGGCGTATTGCTCGACATCAAGGACGATATTCCGGCGGATGTTCCCTGGGTTCTGCGCGTCGACGGGCACGCCGACGCCGCGCCTTTGGGCCCGTCATGCGCTCAGGTTTACAAATCGAATCTCGAACTCTCTGCGCAACGCGCAATATCGGTTGTGGACTATCTGAAACTGCGCGGCGTTCCAGCCAAGAGGCTGATGGCGACGGGATCCGGTTCTGAATGGCCGCTGGTCGCCGGCTATTCCGCCGCTTCGCTCGCGCAGAACCGCCGGATTGAATTCAAGCTGGACGCTCGATAGCGCCGCAGCTCTTGTTGCGTTAAGCTGGCCAGGCCGCCTTTGGGAAGCGGCGGGATATGTGGGGTGATCTGTATGAAATACGCTGCCACAGCGTTGCTCGGCGCTGCTGTATACGGCGCGGCGGCTTTTGTCGCTTTCGCCCAGACCAACGACCCTGAAACCGGCGACAGAATTCAGGAAGAGCTGGCAGAGCGCGCAGTGACGCGCCCGTTGCTGAAAGCCCCGCCTTTAGGACAGCCCGCCGGCGAAATTGTCGAAGACAAGATCAACTGGACCGAGATGCGCACTGAGCTGGCGCTGACGCAGCGTCGGGAAATCGCAGCGCGCCAGTCGACGACTGCAGCTCTTCCGCGCCCGTCAGGAATGCGCGCCGCCGCCGCCGAAACTTTCAAGAATGTCGCATTGCGCGAAGTCAATGTCACACGGCTTCCAGTCCTTGCGCCCGAAGGCGCGCGCGTCGCCCAAACGCTCAAAGTCTACAGCCTCGGCGATTCCTATTCGGCAACCGCAGAAGTTGAGAACGGAGTCTCAATGCGCATGTCGGGGACGCGAAAAAAAATCGTAATCGGGGACGTGAAATCCGCACGGGCGCGCCTTTCGGCGATGCGCGACAATCGCAAGACGCTCGGCAGCGTCAGCGCGCCCTACTTTGTCGCACGCAGCGAAAGCAGCACAGATCTTACTTTCGCGAAATTCGGGGCGGGATATGTCTTGTCGATCATGTGCGACGACCCGGCGGACGCGCGCTGCGCTGAGGACGACTTCATAACGAATCTCGCGTCGAACCTTATCCTCATGAACCCTGAAGCGGGAGGCGAATAATGGACCGCTCGCGATTCGCTCAACGCGGGAACGCGGCTGGATGGCTGCTGGTGATCATTCTCCTTGCGATTATCATCGGCGGGTATTTCTGGACCCAGAACGGCGGCTCGATTCCGGTTCCCGGCTCGGGCGACGCGCCGGCCGACGAGGCGCCCGACAGCGATCCCCCTATCGACGATGACGGCGGATTTGAAGGTGAACCGGATGACGAGCCGGTCGAACCAGCAGAGCCGGAAGTGCTGACCGACATCGACGGCAAGGTGTTTTCCTATCTCCCTGTCGGCGACCTCTTGCCTAATTCAGGTCCCGGCTTCGTCGACGAGACCGTGTACCGCTCCGATATTCTTTTCCCGACTGAAGATCCGGTGTTTTTGAACAGTCAGGTTTATCGCTATGGCGGCGGCATGGGATCTGTTAACGGCATGAACGGCAGCCAGTGCGATGGACGCAACTACGATTATCCATGGCAGGATACGTTCTGCGAACATCGCGACCGCAATCAGCCCCTTTGCCCGGGCGGCGGCCATGAAGGCCTCGATATCCGCCCGCACACCTGCAACAAGAATGCGCATTGGGCGGTCGCCGTTGAAGACGGGCGCGTTATCGACGTACGCCGCCACTGGGTCACGATCCAGACGGCGGACGGCACGATCTATAATTATCTTCATCTCAACATGAGCGACTTGTCCGTGGCGGAGGGACAAGAGATCCGCAAAGGCGATCGGATCGGTAAAATTTCAAATGATTTCTTCAAATCAGATGGAACGAGCGTGCCGACGACGACGCACCTTCATTTCGAGATGTATGAGAATTATGTCGCCGCGCCAGGAGACGACCCGCTCTTCACAAAGGTCAATCCTTATATGACTCTGGTTTCCGCCTATGACCGCAAGCTTCGCGGCGAATGAGGGCCGCGTGACGCCGACGAGACCGCCGCCGATCGGCGTCGAAGAGCGACGGGATCGCATTCGCGCATTGCGGATGAAGATGGAAAAGGCGGGCGCCGGCGCCGTGCTGCTCGGATCGACGTCGAGCCTGCGGTACTTCACCGGAGTCGCGTGGCATCCGTCGGAACGCTTTCTCGGCGCGCTAATCACGCCGTATCGCATCGACTACATCGCGCCGGCTTTTGAGCGGTCGAAAGTTGAAAGTCTGATCACGGAAGCGGGCGAGCTTTACGTCTGGGAGGAAGACGACAACCCTTATGCTCTCATCGCCGATCGAGCTGGAGGCTCCCTTGTGGCGCTTGACGGCGACTTGCCCCTCTTCATGTATCGGGCGCTGCGCCGGGAGATCGACGATGCGCTGCTCGGCGACGCTGTGCCGCTGATCGCACCGCTGCGTGCGCGAAAGTCGCCTGCGGAAATCGCTCTGATGCAATTTGCAATGTCTATCACGCTTGAAGCGCAACGTAGGGCGCACGCGGAACTGAGGGAAGGCGTGAGGGCGTCGGAAGCGGCTCGCTTCATCGATGAAACGCACAGATCGCTTGGCGCCTCATCCAGCACGTTTTGCATAGTAGCTTTCGGGACCGACACGGCCCTGCCGCATGGCCCTGAAAAGGACCGCGCGCTGAAGGGCGGAGACGCCGTGCTGATCGATACTGGCTGCGCGATCGACGGTTACAATTCGGATATCACCCGCAGTTATGTCTTCGGCGAAGCCTCGCGCGAATACCGGGCGGCGTGGGACGCGGAAAAAGAGGCGCAGGCGGCGGCGTTCGAAGCAGCCCGCCGCGGCGCCCTTTGTGAAAGCGTCGACGCCGCCGCGAGGCGATCGCTTGAGCGGCGCGGATTCGGTCCGGGATATTGCCTGCCCGGCCTTCCCCATCGCACCGGTCACGGCATCGGGCTCGACATCCATGAATCGCCCAATCTCGTCAAAGGAGACAAGACCCCGCTTGATGTCGGCATGTGCTTTTCCATTGAGCCGATGATTGTCGTGCCCGGTTCATTCGGCGTTCGTCACGAAGACCATTTCCATATGGCGATCGACGGACCTCGCTGGTTCACCCAGCCCGCCGCGGACCTGGACGCGCCGTTCGCCAATGCACCCGCATTCTGCTGAGTTCTGCATACGGCGCTTCCCTAGGCATGCGCATCGCCGCACTCTCGCCCTGACTGACATGAAATGGAGCGAACGCCATGCCGTCGCTGAACATCGCACCCGCATCGACTGAAGATTATCGGCGGATCGCAGAACGGCGCCTGCCGCGTGCATTGTTTGACTATGTCGACGGCGGCGCCGGCGCTGAGAAGTCCCTTATCGACAACACTAGCGATTTCGCCGGACTGAAGCTCAAGCAGCGCGTCATGCGTGACGTTTCCAGTCTCGATCCGTCAACGGATCTCTTTGGACAGAGGCTATCGATGCCTCTCGCCCTTGCGCCGATCGGAATGGGCGGGATGATGCGAAGGCGCGCCGAAGTTCAAGCGGTCAGGGCGGCCGAGGCGGCGGGAGTCCCCTTCTGCCTTTCGACGGTGGCGATCTGCTCGCTCGAGGAAGTGGCGAAGGCGGCGTCGAGACCATTCTGGTTTCAGCTGTACATGCTGAAAGACCGCGGCGCGGTGCGTGAACTATTGCAGCGAGCGAAAGCCGTCGGCGTGCGCACGCTGTTGTTCACAGTCGATCTGGCGGTTGTGGGCTCGCGATATCGCGATATCCGGAATGGTTTGAGCGGCGGACGCGGCCTGTACGGCAAACTGCGCTCCGGCATCCTGGATTACCTGTCGCACCCGGCATGGCTCCTTGACGTCGGAGTCGGCGGCAAGCCGCATGTCTTCGGGAACCTCAGTCAGTATGTCCCCGAGGCGACGACGCCATCCGATTTCCGCGCATGGGTCGATAACCAGTTCGACCCGAGCGTGACCTGGAAGGATATAGAGCAATTACGCAAGGAGTGGGACGGCGACCTAGTCGTCAAGGGCGTTCTGACGCCGGACGACGCGCTTGCGGCGCTCGCCGCGGGCGCAGACGGCGTCGTCGTCTCAAATCATGGCGGCCGGCAACTAGACGGCGTCGCCTCGGGGATCGCATCGCTTCCGCCGATCGCCGAGGCGCTTAAAGGGCGAGCGAAGATTCTCGTCGACGGCGGCGTGAGGAATGGACAGGACGTCGTGCGCGCGGTCGCTTCAGGCGCTGACGCCGCACTGATCGGGCGGCCCTGGATATTCGCCGTAGCGGCGGAGGGCGAGGCTGGGCTAAAACGGTATTTGTCGCTTGTCCGTCACGATATCGGCGTTGCAATGGCGCTGACCGGCGTCACACGGGTCAGCGACATCGACAACGAAATTCTAGATCGTTCGTAGACGGACTTATCCGCCGAATGCAACCTGATGCATGATCCTTCCAGGCAGGAACGCAAGGAGGCCTGCAATGATCAGGCCGCCGAAAAAGAGCCCGATAAACGGACGGCTGTGAAAGCGCATTCCCGGTCCGCCGCGCAGGATCAGCCAGCCGCCCTCCGCGAGCGCATAGGCGGTCAGCAGCGTAAAAAGGTGGATGAACGAAAACCGTTTCCAGAACGGATCGCCAGGGGCCACCGGATGCTGGATGAAGGCTGAGCTGATCCCGACTGCGGCCATGATCAGGATCCAGACCATGCCGAGGGTCTTGTGCGGGAGGGTTCCTTTTGGCGCCAGCAATTGAACCGCACCAAGAACAAGGCCCGCAATCGCCCCAAAAGCGTGCACCTGGACAAAAAACGGGGCTTCAAGCAGCGGTTCGATCGTCATGCTCACTCTCCGGTCCCGATGACCGCCGGATATCGGCTCTATCTGAGACAAAGTACTTTATTATACAAAGTACTATAGCGAGGAACAGTTCGCAAGCGGGAATCGAGCGCGGGATTTCGCGCGCGCCGAGACGCCGTCAGTCGCGCCTCACTGAATAGGCGAGAAAGACGCAAAGAAGCGCCGCCGCCAGTCCGAACCAGGTCAGGGCGTATTCCAGATGGCGGTTCGGAATGTCAGTCCGTGTGACGCCGCCTCGCGGCCAGGCGCCCTTATTCTCCCGGCCGTCGCCGTCGATATAGTATGCCGGGACGTCGATCTTGTGCGGCGCCGCGAGGATGGACGGGTCTCTGATAAAAAAGAGGTTGTCTTCGGGTTGATCTTGCGGCGCTAAAATTTCCTCAAAGCCGCGCCGCCGTTCCGCGTGGCGGAAGAGCCCCTCGACACGAACATCGCCCGCGACGAGCCCGTCGAGGCGGGTCGACGAATCTCTGAATTCCTGCGGCGCGAATCCGCGATTGACAAAGACGTAGCGCGGCGAAGCGGCGGAATCATCCGCCGCAGCGAGCGGCGTGAAAATATAGACGCCCGGCGCGCCCTCATAGGTGCCGAACACGGCGCTTTCCAAATCGTGCGCGTATGCGCCCTCAATAAAAACCGGCTGGTATTCGAGGTTCTCGCCCCGCGCCTCGCGCGCGAGAGCCTCGCCGAACGGAATCGGCGCTGATCCAAGGCGCTCCGACATTTGGGCGATGATTCCCCGTTTCCATTCGAGTCGCTTCAATTGCCATACGCCGAGCGAAACAAGGATGGCGAAAGAGATTGAAACCGCAACGGCGAGGCCGAGACGAAATTGAAACTTCATTCTTCGAGGCGGCCTTCCTCGGCCTTGTGTTTGTATTGAAGCGCGATCAGGGTCGCCTTGAATGGGCGCAACAACGAAAGCGAAAGCGCGATTGCAAGACCGCCTGATATGGCGAAGGCCGTCAGAATCGGCGTGAACCAAACGAAACGTGCGAGGAAGGCGACGCCGACCGCTATGAAGCCGACAATGAACATGACGAACACAGCCGGCCCGTCGCCGGAATCAGCTTTGGAATAGTCGAGACCGCAAACGTCGCAGCGGTCTTTCAGCCCCAGAAACGTCGCGAACAATGCACCTTGCCCGCAGCGGGGACATTTGCCGGCAAATCCTGCGGCGTACGCTGAAACCGGCGGATAATACGTCATTGAACCGCTGTCGCCGGCCGCAATTCGACCCAACTGTCGCTGACCGCTTCGCCGGCCGCGTAGGACTTTGCGGCGGCGACAACGGCGCCCCGCGATTTAACCGTGCAGGTCGTGTAGTCGTCATCAGTTTCTATGACGCCGTCATCGACCAGCTTTTCGACGAGAATTCGCGGCAAGTCAGAGCACCAAAGCATGGTGATGGTCAGCGCGTCGCCAGTCATCCTTCCCCAGTAATACATGAAGCCGTCGTCGCCTTCGGCCATCTGCATCGCGTAATCGCCTGCGCCTAAATCGCTGAAGCGCGTCTCAATGCGGTCGTCATCGACCGCAAACACATAAAGACCGTCGTCGCCGAGCTCTATTTGCATCGGATTGCACTCGACTTCTTCGTCCTCGCTGGACCCGGAACAAGCTTCATAGGGCCCGGCGGCGATTGGTGTCGCCGCCGCGTTCGAAGCGTCGAAGAGCGGCCGCTCGGAAACGAGGCAACCGAAAAGGAGATTGCAAGCGGCGGCGAGTAAGGCGGAACGCACGAGGACCTTCATGGAAAGCCCCTTTCTTCGAACCGCCTGCCGCCAGCCTTACGACAGCAGGCCTTGGTTGCCGAGAACGTAAATAAAGGCGAACAGGAACAGCCAAACCACGTCGACGAAATGCCAATACCACGCCGCCGCCTCGAAACCAAAATGGCGGTCGGGCGTGAAGTGCCCGGCGAGCGCGCGGAAGAGGCACACGGTCAGAAAGATGGTTCCGATAATCACATGGAGGCCGTGAAAACCCGTCGCCATAAAGAATGAGGCGCCATAAATGCCGCCGCCGGAAAATTTGAACATGCCGAGCGTCAAAGCTTCTGTGTATTCGACGGCCTGCAAGAAGGTGAAGAAGGCGCCGAGAACGACGGTGGCGATAAGTCCTTGAACAAGGCCCTTCTGATCATTGTGAAGAACGGCGTGATGCGCCCAAGTGACCGTCGTTCCAGACAGGAGAAGGATCAGCGTGTTGATCAGCGGCAGGCCCCAGGGGTCAAGCGGCTCAATGCCCTTCGGCGGCCAGACGCCGCCTGTCGCATGCGCGCGGAAATCATTGCCGAGAAACGCCGGGTCGCCATTCAGATTCGCCATTTGCGACCCGTCAGCGAGCGTGATCGGATCGAGCGCCGCAGGGAACAGGGCGGCGCCGAAGAACGCCCAGAACCACGCGGCGAAGAACATCACTTCCGAGGCGATGAACAAGATCATGCCGTATCGAAGGCCGAGACGAACGACGAGCGACGTATTCTCGCCCCGGAGGCTTTCCTTCACCACGTCGCGCCACCAGCCGACCATCGTAGTCAGCACGCCCGCGAGCCCAAGAAAGAACAGCCAGTTGCCTTTCATCGAAAAAGGATGCGCGCCGGCGGCGTCAGGCGCGCCAAGCGCAAGGCCAGGCTCGCCCGCGCCGGATTTCATCCACATGACAGCGCCCGCCATCATCGCCGTGGCCGCCATGGAGCCGATGAACGGCCACGGGCTCGGATTGACGAGATGGTAGTCGTGCTTGACCTCGGCTCCAGCCATGGATTTAGCCCTCTGAAATTCAGTTTGGCGACGTCTATAGCGCTCTGCGGGCGCCAATTCCAAGCCCCGGAGCGCCCTGCCGGCTGCGACAATCGGGCCTAATCGGCCCCTTTCGCCCCGCCCGCAGCGTCGTCGTCCCAGCGGAAAAACGTGTAGGCGAGCGTAATGGTCTGAACGTCGTCGAGATTGGGGTCGTCAGCGATTGCGGGATCCACAAAATAGGTGACCGGCATCGAGACCGATTCGCCGGGCTTCAGGGTTTGCTCAGTGAAGCAGAAGCACTCGATCTTCTTGAAATAGACGCCCGCCTTGGCCGGCTGGACATTAAACGTCGCGCGTCCCGAAATCGGCTCATCGGTCAGGTTCGACGCATGATAAAAGGCAAGACCGGTCTCGCCGATCTGCAAGGTCTGATCGATCTGTTCCGGCTTGAACGTCCATGGAAGACCCTCGTTGACCGTCGCGTCGAACCGGATGGTGATTTTGCGCTCGAGCACCATATCAGCCGGCTTGTCGGCACGCTGCGTCGTCCCGTCGAAACCCGTCACCTGGCAAAACGCGCGATAGGCCGGAACCGCCGCGAAGGACAGGCCAACCATGCCCGCGACGGCGCCTGCGACAATCATCGCAGTCTTCCGGTTCTTCCTGACATCGGCTTCTGACATCATCAGGCTCCGCCGATATTTCCGCTGATCTTCAGTATGGTCACAATGAAGACGATAAGGACGAACGCGCCAAGCCCGAGCGCGATCGCGACATTGCGTTGGCCGCGGCGTTTCCTGGCTTCCGGCGAGAGTTCGGCATCAGACATAAAGGGCGAAAAGATCCTCAACGAGCAGCGCCGCAAAAAGCGCGAAAAGATAAAGAATCGAAAACGCAAAAAGCTGTTTGGGCGCCTCCTTGGATTTCGGCGGCGATTTCAGCACACGCCACGACAGGACAAGGAAACCTGCGCCGAATGCCGAAGAGACCGCCAGATAGACAAGTCCGCCCAGTCCCGTCGCATACGGCGCCACTCCGCTTGCCGCGAGCATGATTGCATAGACGAATATTTGCCTCTTCGTCGATTCTTCGCCTGCGACATTAGGCATCATCGGGACGCCGGCGCGCGCATAGTCGCCCTCCCGATAAAGCGCGAGCGCCCAAAAATGCGGCGGCGTCCACAAGAAGATGATCAAGAACAAAATCCAGGCGTCGAGCGGCGCCGCTCCCGACGCCGCAGCCCAGGCGACGACCGGCGGGAGCGCTCCTGCGGCGCCGCCGATGACGATATTCTGGGGCGTCGAGCGTTTCAGCCACATTGAATAGATGACGACGTAAAAGAATATCGTAAAGGCGAGAAGGCCGGCCGCAACGTAATTCGAGGAGAGCGCAAGGAGCGCGACAGAAAGGGCAGAGAGAAGCATCCCGAACCCCGCGGCTTCCGATTTCGGCACCAACCCTTGCGGGATTGGACGTGAAATGGTCCGCACCATTACGGAGTCGATATCGGCGTCCCACCACATGTTGAGGGCGCCGGACGCGCCGGCGCCGACAGCGATCGCGAGAAGCGAAATGGCGGCGAGGCCCGGATGGATTTCAGCGCCGTCAGCGATCGAAGCGACCATGCCGACAAGCGCTGTGAAAATCACCAGCGACATCACGCGCGGCTTCAATAACGCAAAATAGTCTTTCGGTCCGGCGAATGCCGATCGTGACGGCGTTTCAGACATGGCGCGCTTATGCACGAACGGAGGGTCCGGTTCAAATGCAAAGGGGCCGCGAACGGCGCCGCGGCCCCTCAGCGGAAGTCAAACCGTTCAACCCCTGTTGAGCGCCGCCTTCACCCCGTAAACGAGCAGGATGAGCAGCATGAAAGCGATAAAATAGGCGAGAAGCGTTCCAGCTTGCATGTTTGAAAACTGCGCCCAGCTTGTATCGAGCTGTCCGATGGCGCGGCCTCCGGTCTGCGCCGCAACCGATCCGCCGTCAGAGGCGACCGGGCCGCGCATGACGCCGCGGACGAACCCGCCGAGCGCAAACAGCGCGAGGGAAAGCAGGGTCATCGACCCGATCTGCGTTCCCCGCTGCATCACCATCGCGGCGATGAGAACGGACCCCGCCGCGATGGCGAGGCCGATAAGGTCGCTCCCCATGAAGGTCATTTTGAAGACGCCGACGACGTCATTGATAATTGCATTGAGCATTACGCCCCTCCGTTGCTGCCCGAACTTTTACGGCCGGCCCCCCGGCCGCACCTTGGCGCAAGGTTAACGGCATTCGCATCAGGCCGCCACAATCAATCCATGCGGCGCCGCAACATGAAAGACCCCGGCGCGCGGGCGCCGGGGTCAGTTCAGTCGGAAACGCGCAACCCCTGTTAGTGGAATGCGTGAGCGTCGCCCTTGTCGAAACGCGGCAGCTCATTGAACTGGTGGAACGGCGGCGGGGACGGCAACGTCCATTCGAGCGTGGTCGCGCCCTCGCCCCACGGATTGGCCGCCGCCTTCTTGTTGTAAATGAAGAAGGCGTCGATCAGCTTCACGATGAAGACGCCCATGCCGGCAAGCATTACGTAGTATCCGTAAGTCGAGATCTGGTTCCAATAGGCGTAAGCCTCCGGATAATCGATATAGCGGCGGGGCATGCCCTGCAGGCCGAGGAAGTGCTGCGGGAAGAACACGAGGTTCACCCCGACGAACATCAGCAGGAAGTGCAGATTGCCGAGTGACTCCCGATACATCTTTCCGGTCATTTTCGGGAACCAGTAGTACCACGCGGCGAAAATGGACCATACTGCGCCGAGCGACATTGTGTAGTGGAAGTGCGCGACGACGTAGTAGGTGTCATGCAGATAATGGTCGATGCCAGCGTTTGCGAGGACGACGCCCGTGACGCCGCCAACCGTGAAGAGGAAGATGAATCCGATCGCCCAGATCATCGGCGTGCGGAACTCAATCGACCCGCCCCACATCGTCGCGATCCATGAGAAAATCTTGATGCCTGTCGGCACCGCGATGACCATCGTCGCAGCGATGAAATACGCCTTCATGTTCACGGTGAGGCCGACCGTATACATGTGGTGCGCCCACACGATGAAACCGACGAAGCCGATCGCGACCATCGCATAAGCCATCCCGAGATATCCGAAGATCGGCTTTCTCGAAAATGTCGACACGATATGCGAAATGACGCCGAAGCCGGGGAGGATGAGAATGTAGACCTCCGGATGGCCGAAGAACCAGAAGAGATGCTGGAACAGCAAAGGATCGCCGCCCTCGGCGGGATTGAAGAACGCCGTGTTGAAGTTCCGGTCGGTCAACAGCATCGTGATCGCGCCGGCGAGAACCGGCAAGGAGAGGACGAGCAGGAACGCCGTCACCAGCACCGACCAGGCGAAGAGCGGCATCTTGTGAAGCGTCATGCCGGGCGCGCGCATGTTGAAAATCGTCGTGATGAAGTTGATCGCACCGAGTATCGATGACGCGCCGGCAAGGTGGAGCGACAGGATCAGGAGATCCATCGCCGGTCCGGGGTGACCGGTGTTCGCCGATAAGGGCGGGTAAAGCACCCAGCCGCCGGCGAATCCGAGAAACTGCCCGTAGCCCGGCGCGAACATCGACATGGTCGCAAGAATGCCGGCCGCCACATAGAGCCAGAACGAAATGTTGTTCATCCGGGGGAACGCCATGTCGGGCGCGCCGATCATGATCGGCACGAACCAGTTGCCGAAACCGCCGATCAAGGCC
>CALKYG010000326.1 GCA_938003575.1 uncultured Alphaproteobacteria bacterium | reverse complement strand
CGGCGACGGCGGCTATTTCCTCACCAAGCCGGGAGAAATCAGCAGACAGAATAGACGGCGCAATCCGAGGGGAAGACATTTGTTTTGCCTATCTTGATGCGCCCGGCAAGCGCAACAACGGCGCTCGCAAATTCGTTAAATCTCAAAGGAATAAAAGCCGCCCGGTCCATTGGGGTGCGGGGCGAGGGACCGGGCGGCTCAGGGTGCAGGAAGCGTCAGTGAGGCTCAATGAAGCTTGTGAAACTATCACGCCCCAATGCGGCGGAAATGAGGCCGGCAGGCCTCTTTCCATAGTTTAACCTACTGTTTTAATTGGTTAATCAGAAGTTAACGGGGAAGGTGGCCGCATACGCCGAAACACCGTTCGCGCCCTCAGAACGCCCCAGAATATCGTCGTGGCGAAGAGCGCGCCGAAAAAAAGGCCGCCTGCCCATTCGACATCGTACAGTCCGACGCCTGTCAATGCGACGAGCGCAACGCCGCCGAAAAGCGCGGCGAACCGGAGCGGAGAACTGATTGCCCTCCCTACCATTCTTGCGGCGCTTGCGGCGGGATCGACCCCGGCGGAGGCGGCGGTTCCCGCCATCTCCACGGTCTTCGCTGCCACAGCCCGAATGCGACGAAATCCGATCAGTCTCGCAAGCGCCGCGGCGGCGAGCGCGGCGAGGCCAAGCTTTTGGATTGCCCCAGCCCTGTTCGGCCGTTCAGCATCGTGACCGGTCGCGGTCACCAAGCGCTCCGTTGCGACAGGTTCGATCGGCGCCGCCTCGTCCGCCCTGGCCACCGCTGCTGTCGCCGCGGTCAGCGACGCGGCGGCGAGAAGCGCGGCCCGGATGCGCAAAGTGGATTTCATGAAATCCCGCCCTTTCCGCCTTCGAAATGGGGATCTTCCGGCCGGTCATCAAGACATTCAGATTTGCGGATCGGCGAGGCCGCGGCGGCGCGCCGCAGCCAGCAAAGTGTTTCTGAGAAGGCAGGCGATCGTCATCGGCCCGACGCCGCCTGGAACGGGCGTGATCGCACGCGCCCGCCGCGATGCGCCTTCAAATTCGACGTCGCCGACCAGTCTGTCTCCAACTCGGTTGATGCCGACATCAATGACAATACCGCCCTCCTTCACCCAGTCGCCGCGAATGAGTTCGGCCTTGCCGGCCGCGGCGCACACGATATCGGCGGACCGGCATGCGTCGGCGAGATCCTTCGTGCGCGAATGCGCCATGGTGACGGTGCAATTCTCGCGGAGGAGCATCAAAGAGAGCGGTTTTCCGACGAGAATGGACCGGCCGACGACAACGGCGTTCAGGCCGGAAAGCTTTTCCTCGACTGACTTTATCAGGATGATCGATCCCTGCGGGGTGCACGGTTCGAGCCCGTCCGTGCCAAGGAGGAGCCGGCCGGCGCTGGTTTCCGTGAGACCGTCCACATCCTTGTCCGGATCGATTTCGTTGATGACGCGAAAGGTGTTGATGCCGGCGGGAAGCGGCATTTGCACTAAAATGCCGTCGACTGAATCGTCTGCATTGAGACGCCTGACGAGCGCAACGACATCCTTCTCGCTCGCGTCGGCCGAAAGTCGGTGCTCGATCGAGCGCATGCCGGCTTTCTTCGTCGCAATCGCCTTGTTGCGGACATAGATGTGACTTGCGGGATCATCGCCGACAAGGACGACGGCGAGACCGGGGATCGCCGAACATTCCGCCTGGAATTTCGCCGCTGCGGCGGCCACCGCGTCACGCAGGGTCGCCGCAATTGCTTTTCCGTCGATGATCGTCGCCGTCACGAAATCATTCTTCCAATAAGACGGCGAGGCGCGCCGCCAGCAACTCAGGATCGGCGGCGAGCGAGAAACTCTTCAGCCGATCCGTTTCACCTGCGGTAATGGAGACGGCCGATTTCGGCAAGCCAAAGGCTTTTGCAATCGCGTCCGCCGCCGCCCTGTTGGCTTTGCCTTTTTCAGGCGGCGCAGTCACGCGGACGATGAGTCGGGCATCGCCTCGCGGCCCGTCCCACCGGCCGCCCACATGAGTGCGGCTCGCCCCGGGACTGACGCGGACGCGCAGAACAAAGGCGGCCGCCAAGCGTCAACCGCCGAGCGGTCTCAGGATATAGGCGTTGACCCCGATCTGAAGGGCGTTGAGGCCGATCAACAGGACGATTGGCGAAATGTCGATTCCGCCCAAATTGGGCATGATGCTGCGGATTGGCCGCAGCAGGGGCTCGGTCATCGCAAGACAGGTTCGCCATACGGCGTCCACGAACTGATTATGGCGGTTGATCACGTTGAAGCCTATCAGCCAGCTCATGATCACGGTTACAAAGACAATCAGCGTGTACAGCTGAACGATGGCGTTGAAGACGTATGAAATAACAAGCATGGCGCGCCCCTTCAGCCCAAATCGACGTTGAGGATGTATGGCGCGTCGCGCACCGCCGCAACCGCAGAGAGGGTCACTCGCCGGATTTGATCGCCCGGCGGCACAGAACAGGTGTTGCGAGTCCGCCGGCTCGTACAAACCCGACCCCGTCCTCCGCGAGGATCAAAAGCGTGACGTTTCCGGCTGCGCCTTCGACAGCCGAAACGAACGCAAGGCCGTCCCCGACCCACAGCAGACGGCCGGCTGCGGCGCTCACCGCCGCCCGTCCCTCCCAGCAGCCGGAATAGGCGCAGGCCGTGATCGTCCCATCGACGGACGCCCAGATATCCATCGGAGTTGATTCGTCAGGCGGGGTCGCGGCGCATCCGTCCGCGGCGCACCAGACCTCGATCTGGTTCCGGCAATTCCAGCTTTCCGGCGGCGCTTCGGACATTGACGCGCGCATCAACAGCGCGGCCGCGAATTCAAGCATGTCGGCCTCCCTTGTCGAAAACGACCATCAACCCGGAATTGACACCGCGCAAGCCCGCGCCTAGATCAGCGCTTCCCAAACCTGGGGCCGAAATGGCTTAGGGGCTGTAGCTCAGTTGGGAGAGCGCCTCGTTCGCAATGAGGAGGTCAGCGGT
>CALKYG010000325.1 GCA_938003575.1 uncultured Alphaproteobacteria bacterium | reverse complement strand
GACCAGCAGGAACACCGCCCAGGCGACGACGAGGAACGAAATGACATTGTTGATGAAGACGCCGTAATTGATGGCGACGGCCGGGGCGTCGCCCTCCGCCTGCTTCAAGGTGAGCGTGAAGCTCGAAAAGTCGACGCCGCCGAGCATCAGGCCGATCGGCGGCATGATGACGTCGTCGACGAGGGACTTCACAATCGTCCCGAATGCGCCGCCGATAATGATGCCGACCGCCATGTCGAGCACATTGCCCTTGACGGCGAACTCCTGAAACTCCTTGATGATTCCCATCCTGGTTTCCTTTTATTAGCCCTGTCGCGGCGGGCGTTCATTAATCAGTGCGCGGACGCTACCCTGATTTCGGAGCCGGTGGGAAGGGCGCGGGCGCGCCGCGGGTTCTAGCGGCAGGCCTCTCTCGCCCGGTCGAGGGCGGCGGAAATCCCGGAAAGCGAGACGACGTAGCTCGTGGCTGTTCCGCGGCTCGACATGGCGCTGATCTTCATTTCGGCGCCTTTTCGCATGGCGCTGACGAGACTCTGCTCAGCCGTTCCGCTTTCGATGAACGCTTCGTTGTCCGAAACGTACATGTCCCATTTCTCCGCGCCGATCCGGATGACGGGGGCCGGCGCCTGCTGGAGATTGTAGCCGACCCTGAAACTCGGCTGATCGGTCGCGGCGCCGGATTTCCACGTGGCGACGAGAAAGAAGATGTCGCCGTGATTGACGGTCTTGGGCGACTTGTCCGACGCCTCGGCGGCGGCGAAGCAGATCCGGTCCGTTCCGGTATCGTGGACGAAAACGCTCCACGCCTTGAAGGTCGCAAGCGCCTGCGGCTCCGCCCATGCCGGGGTCGCTGCGACCCCCAGTGCGAAAAAAAGCGCTCCAAAGCCGGCCTGCCTCCCCCTCATCCTCGTCTCCCGCTCCTGTTTCGCCCACGCCGCCTGCGGCCTGCCCTGATCGCAGCATTTTGCGGCGTCAAAAAGACCAGCCGGCGTGAATTGCGCCAGTCCGGTCGATACGTCATAAGGGCGCCGATTCTTTATGAATTTGCGAACGGAGGCAATCAGTGATCCCGGGACGTGACAGCCTGAAAACCAAAAAAACTCTGACCGTCGGCGGCAAGGCTTACGCCATTTTTTCGCTGAAGGCGGCTGAGGCGCATCTCGGCGACTTGTCCCGCCTGCCGTATTCGCTGAAAGTTCTTCTTGAAAACCTCCTTCGCTTCGAAGACGGCCGCTCGGTCACCGCCGATGACGTCAAGGCTTTCGCCGGCTGGCTGAAGGACGGCAAATCGGATCGTGAAATCGCCTATCGCCCGGCGCGCGTCCTGATGCAGGACTTCACCGGCGTTCCGGCGGTCGTCGATCTCGCCGCCATGCGCGATGCGATGAAGGCGCTCGGGCAGGATCCGGAAAAGATCAATCCGCTCGCTCCGGTCGATCTCGTCATCGACCATTCCGTCATGGTCGACTATTTCGGCGGCCCGAACGCCTTTCAGAAAAACGTCGACCGCGAATATGAGCGCAACGGCGAGCGCTATCAGTTCCTCAAATGGGGACAGGGCGCCTTCGACAATTTCCGCGTCGTGCCCCCCGGCACCGGCATCTGCCATCAGGTCAACCTTGAATATCTCGCGCAGACGGTGTGGACCGCCGATTACAAGGGCGAGACGTTCGCCTATCCCGACACGCTCGTCGGCACCGACAGCCACACCACCATGATCAACGGCATCGGCGTGCTCGGCTGGGGCGT
>CALKYG010000324.1 GCA_938003575.1 uncultured Alphaproteobacteria bacterium | reverse complement strand
TCGACCGAACACGCTATTCCGGCAACGAGATCATCGAGCGCCGCATAAAGACGCATTCAATCGAGTGCGACTACGCGCGGGGCGCGGCGACCGTCGCCCTGAACGCCCGGCAAATGACCGCGCTGGCGCGCGAATACGAAAATGCGCGCGCGGCAGGCGCCGCCGGCCATTTCGAACTGGTCGATGAAAGCGAAGTCAGGACCCATGTCGCCTCAACCGCCTATTGCGGCGGGTTGATCGATCGCCGCGCCGCGCATTGCCATCCGCTGAACCTCTGCCTCGGCGAGGCGCAGGCGGCGGAATCTCTGGGCGTTACGATTTATGAACAATCGAAGGTCCTATCGATTGCGCATGGCGCAGAGCCGGTCGTCGCAACAGCGCTCGGCAGCGTCAAGGCGAAGATCGTCATCCTGGCCGGCAACGCCTACCACAGGCTTGAGCAGGAAAGGCTCGGCGGCTACATGCTCCCGGCCCAGACGTTCACCATCGTCACGGAACGGCTTGGCGCCTCGAGGGCGCATGATCTGCTTCCGGACAATCTCGCCGTCTGCGACGCAAATTGGGCGCTCGATTATTTTCGCCGTCTGCCCGACGACCGGTTATTGTTCGGCGGCCTTTGCACCTATTCCAATCGCGTCATCAAGGATGTCGAAGGCGCGCTGACGCCCCGCCTTTTAAGGGTGTTTCCCCAGCTTCAGGGAGTGAAGTCTGAATTCGCCTGGGGCGGCGCCATCGGCATTCCGCTGAACCGCGTGCCGCTGATCGGACGCACGCAGGACAATGTTTTTTATGCGCAGGGATATTCCGGTCACGGCGTCAATTGCAGCCACATTGTCGGGGAAATGCTGGCGGACGCGGCGGAAGCAAAGCTTGAGGGCGTCGATCTCTTTGATAAGGTTCGTCACTTCCGCATCCCCGCAGCGGATTTGATCGGCAATCCCTTGCTGGCGCTCGGCATGACCTGGTTCCGCATGCGCGACGCCGTCGGCGTTTAGACGGCGTCAGCCTTTTCTCGACGACCGGTCGCGAAGCCAGCGCTCAGCCATGCCGATCCGGATGAGCGCCTCCCCGATCGCCAGCACGGTGATGACGCCGATGATGGTCGGGACCTGCAGGCCGTCGCCGGGGACGAAAAGAAAAAGCGCAATGGCGAAAAGCAGGGTGAGCGCGCACAGACCCGCCAGCGCGCATGCGGTGAAATCGCCGCCCGGCACGCGGAACGGCCGCGCGGACTGACGGTCCTTGAAACGCAGCCGCGCGAACGCGATCACCATGCCGAGATAGGGCAGCATGAAAATCGCGGCGCTGAATGAGAAAAGCGACCAGAAGAGATCGGCGTTCGACGTCGCGACCCGCCCGTAAAGCAGAAGAACCGTCGTGCAGACGATCCCCATGAGAATGGCGGCGCCGATCGGGCCGCCGTGCCGCTTGTGCCGAACGGCGAACGGGCTTGGCAATTCGCCCTCGACGGCCGCTTCCGCCGTCGCGCGGTTGCAGCCCATCGCCCAGGTGGCCCCGTTCGAGAAAAAGGTGAACAAGGCCATCGCGCCAAGCGCCGCGACGATAAACTCGCCTCCCGGAACCTCGCTGAAAAACAGCGCGAGCGTATCAATCAGCCCGTCGACAATATTGATTTCCTCCGCCGGAATCGCCGCAAGGATCCCCGCTGTCGCCAGGAAATAGAAGGCGAGGACGAGAAGGCCCGAAATGATGATGCTGAGCGGCATGTCGCGCGCCGGATGACGGATCTCGCCGCTCGCCGCGCTCACGAGTTCAAAGCCGAGCATGCCGTAGACGATCGCGGGCACGTATTTCAGACCTTCTTTCCATTCAGGCCGAAAGGCTTCCGGCGTAAGCGGGTTGGCGAATCCGTTCGACTGGCCGTAGCGCCATCCCGCGACGATCAGCACTGCGAAGATAATCATCTTGAACAGGGCGCCGAGATTTGGGACCCACTTGCCGACCTTGAGGCCGAGAATATCGAGCAGCGCCGTCAGCCAAGCGAGAGCGATCCCGACCCCGATCTGTTGCGGCAGCGAAAGATCGATCCCCGAAAGGCGGGAGAAAACGCCGGCGAACAGGATGAATATCGACGGCAGCCAGATCGCCGTGTTGACCCAATAGGCCCAGACCGCGCGCGCGGCCCAATGACGGCCGAGACCGCGTCGGATCCATACGTAAACGCCGCCCTCTTCGGGATAGGCGGTTGCGAGTTCAGCCGTGATCAATCCGACGGGAAGCAGAAAAACCACGCCGAGAAACAGCCACCAGAAGAGACTTGAGGGACCGATCGACGCTGACGCCGCGAGCGTATCCAGCAACAAGATGGCTGAAACCGTAAACAATACGAGGTCCGGCAAGCCGAGGACCTTTGGCAGTTCTCTTGGTGCGGACATTGGCGTTGTCGCGCCGGCGATATCTGCGCCGCCCGGCGCTGCCCCCTCCAGCCCGAATTCGCCAGAAATCGGGCATCATGGCAAGCGTTCTCAGTCGAGCGCCCTCAGCGCCAGATTGCGCTCGTGATCGGATGGGATCGATTCAGCCGCCTTCCTGAGCGCGGCGCGAATATCCGGCTCGTCGGGCGCCGAAGAGGCGATCTTCTCGATGGCGAGGCGGCGCTCATAATCGCCGTCTATCGCGGCGGCGGCCGCAATCAGCGGCTTCCAGTTCGAGGACTGTGCGCCGAGCAAATCTGCAATCGCTTCGATCGCCAGGCGCCGATCATGCGCGCCGTCCAGCGAACCGATTGCGTCGATCGCGGCGGCGCCGACGGCTTCGTTCCTCACCCGCTCCCCGGCCGCCTCCACCGCAAGGCGCAGTTCATAATCGCCGTCGATGGAATCAGCGGCGAGCTCAAGCGCCTTCGCAGCGGCGTCATCGCTCACATTCCCGCTTTTCAACAGCGCAGCAATCGAAAGCCGCACTTCATGGTCTCCGTCAATGCCCTCGATAAGCGATACGACGGTATCGAGCTGTCTGTCGCCGAGCGGTTTTTCAGTAAGCTTCTCCACGATCAGGCGCAGCTCGTGGTCGCTTTCAATCGCCTTGGCGGCGCGCAGAATTTCCGCGGCGGCCGATTGGTCGATGTCCTTTACGTTCAAAAGAGCGACGATCGCCGTACGCTTCGAATAATCGCTCTCAACGGCGGCGGCGCGCGCGGCGAGCGCTGAAACGTCCGCCGACGTCAATGGCGCCGCATGCGCAAGCGCCTCGATATAAGCGCCGGTCGCATGCCCGCCGACCAGATTTGCGATTTCCTCTATTGCGGCTTCCTTGCCGCCTTCCGCCAACAGGGCTTTGACGCGCCCTTCCGCATTGACGCTTGACGAGCGGGCGAACAATTGAAGGACGTCGGCGGCGACGCCGTCCGCTTCCGGTCCGGGCGGCAGAGACTTGCCGGCGACGTAAACTTGCTTCGTAACCTCACCGTCGCGGCTGGAAAACTCCACCTTTCGCGCGGCGCCGTCCTTGCCCGTTTCTATTTCAAGACGCCCTTTCAGACTGGAAAGCGACCGTCCTTGCGCGGCGAACTCGAATTTTCCATTCCATGTCGCTTCGATCTCGATCGCGTTTTCCTTCAGGTGGAATGAGCCTCGATCGCCGCCGCCAATATTGACGACGTGCACGCCTTCGCCGAATTTTTCGGCTTCCGCGATCTTCGGAGCGATCAGAGCAAACGCCCCCGCCGCCAACAAAGCGAGGCCGGCGCCGACGCCGAAAGCTGTCAAATGGCTGCGTATCATCGATACCTGTAGAATTTGCCGCGGCGCAGGCTAGCAAACCACGGCCCGGCCGCCAAACGCCCGGTGCGATGAGACGTGCCTTTCAAACGACGAACCCGACGATTTCCTTCACGTCGGCGACCGTCTTGTCGGCGATGGCGGCGGCTCTCTCCGCCCCGTTCATCAGAACCCCGCGCAAATAGGCCGGATCCGCCTCAAGCCGGCGAAGCTCGGCGCTGATCGGCGCGATCTTCTCAACGACGAGATCGGCGAGCGCGGGCTTGAACTTGCCAAAGCCCTCTCCCCCGAATTCGGCGAGCACGCCGGCGTCCGTCTTTCCCGAAAGGGCCGCATAGATGGCGACGAGGTTCGCCGCCTCCGGACGTCCTTCGAGCCCGGCGACTTCGCTCGGCAGGGGTTCAGGATCGGTCTTCGCCTTCTTGATCTTTCGGGCGATGGCGTCGGCGTCGTCGGACAGATAGATCGTCGCCTGCTCCGAGGGATCCGATTTCGACATCTTCGCTGTTCCGTCGCGAAGACTCATGATTCGCGCTCCGGGCCCCTTGATCAGCGGCTCCGGCAGCGGGAAGAAATCAGGCGCGTCGAATTCCCGGTTAAACTTCCCCGCGATATCGCGCGACAGTTCAAGATGCTGCTTCTGGTCTTCGCCGACGGGAACATGCGTCGCCTTGTAGATCAGAATGTCGGCCGCCTGCAGCACCGGATAAGTGTAGAGGCCGACCGATGCGCGCTCCTTGTCCTTGCCCGCCTTGTCCTTGAACTGCGTCATGCGGTCGAGCCACCCGAGCCGCGCCACGCAGTTGAAGATCCAGGCGAGTTCCGCATGAGCCGGCACCGCAGATTGATTGAAGATCGTCGCGATCCTGGGATCGACGCCGGCGGCGAGATACGATGCGATGATATGAAACGTCTGCGCACGAAGCTTCTTCGGGTCCTGCCAGACCGTGATCGAATGCAGGTCAGCGAGAAAATAATAGCATTCGTGCTTGGTCTGAAGTTCAACGAACTTCCTGATCGCGCCGAGATAATTGCCGAGATGCATTCCGCCGGACGTCTGGATGCCCGAAAGCACCCGCTCCGGGCCCTTGTAGCCTGTCATGGAGCCTTCCCTAAAAGCTCTTGCGGTTTCTGGAGTAGGCCTTGTAGTCGCTGAGACGCACCCCGCCAAGGGCGACGAGCGCCCCGCCGTAAAGGACGATTCCGGCCGCGGCGATCGCGATCACCGCCGCCCAGTACCGCCCGAAAAGCGCCTCTGATATCGCGTCCGAACGCTGGAGGGCGAACCATACGAAGGCGGTCAGGGCGAGCGTCGCCGCGACGATGCGCGGCGCGCGCGACGCAAGCCGCGCATCAATGCGGAACTGGCCGCGCCGCCGCAAGTTGAACGCCAGCTGCCCGACCTGCAGCCAGGCCGCGAACACGGTTGCAAACGCGACCGCCAGGAAGCCGAAGACCGGAAAGAGGACGAGCGCCAGCGCCGTATTGACCCCGATCGACACAAGCGCGTAATTCATCGGCGCGCGCGTGTCCTCGCGGGCGAAGAATGCAGGCGCGAAGATCCGTTGCCAGACAAAAGCGGGCAACCCCCATCCGTATATTGCGAGCGCCCATCCGGTCCACTTGACGTCGTCCGCGGTGAACGCCGAGCTGCGCCCGCCGAATAGCGAAAGCGCATCGGTCGCAAACCCGACGAACAGCGCTTCGCATATCGGCGCAGACATGATGATGAATGCGGCGGCCGCAGGCAGGGTGAGCACCGCCGACAGCTCAAGCGAGCGATTGATCGCGTGCAGCGCGCCGGTCTCGTCTCCCTCCTTCACCCGCCGCGACAGCATCGGCAGAAGGACGACGCCGAGCGCGGTGCCGACCACCGCGAGCGGAAGTTGATAGAGCTGATCTGCGTTCATCAGCCAGGACACCGCGCCCGGCTGCTGCGACGCGATGTTCGTTCCGATGATGATGTTGATCTGCGTCGCGCCGGCGGAAAGAAATCCCGGCGCGCCAAGGGCGAGCATTCTTTTGACGCCGGGCGTGATGCGCGGCCGGCGCAGTTTGAGAAGATACCCCTGGCGCTTCGCCCCCCAGAGGAGCAGCCAGAGCTGCAGCACGCCGCTGATGGCCGTCGCCCAGGCGAGCGCCTCGCCGGTGACATGCATCTCCGAGCCGGCGAACAGCAGGATCGCGCCGATCTGACAGAAATTGAGGAGCAGCGGCGCGCCCGCATAGGCCATGAACTTGTCGAGCGAATTGAGGACGCCCGACAGGAGGCCCACCATCGACATGCAGGCGAGGTAGGGGAACATGATGCGCAGATAGAGCGTCGTCAGTTCGAATTTTTCCGGCTCGTCCGCGAAGCCCGACGCGATGAGATGCACAAAGAGCGGCGCGGCGATCTCCACCACGACAGTCAACGCCAGAAGAACGAAGAGCAGCGACGCCATCACTTCTTCCGCGAATTGCTTGGCCGCCGCCTTTTCGCCCTCGATCAGCTTGCCCTGAAACAGCGGAACGA
>CALKYG010000323.1 GCA_938003575.1 uncultured Alphaproteobacteria bacterium | reverse complement strand
AAATGGTTGGCGCGATGGCATGCGGCCTTGACGATCGATTGTTCCTGCGGCGTGAACGAGTTCCAGACGTCGAGATTGACGCCGACGGCGCATTGCGCGCCAGGCTCATGAAAACCAGGCCAGTAGTAATATCGCGCTTCGCGATAGAAACCGAATGCGAGATCGTTCCACGGTCCGACCCACTCCGCGCCGTCAATGGCGCCGGACTGGAGCGCTGCGTAGATTTCGCCGCCAGGCAGGGCGACCGCCGACGCTCCGAGCCGCCGCATGACCTCGCCTCCGACGCCGGGCATGCGTATCTTCATTCCCTTGAGATCTTCGAGTGAATTGATCGGCCGCTTGAACCAGCCTGCAAGCTGATGTCCGGTGTTCGCGGCGATGAAGGGCTTTATGTTGAACTTTGCGGACAGCTCGTCCCAAAGCTCCTGTCCGCCGCCGAACTCGGTCCAGCCCATGATTTCCGACGCCGTCACGCCGAACGGCACCGCGGTGAAAAACGGATAGGCCTTCGATTTGCCGGCCCAGTAATATTCAGCGCCATGATAAAGATCGGCTGAACCGTTCGAAACCGCATCAAAACTGTCGAAAGCGCCGACAAGTTCGCCCGCTGAATAGACATGCACCTTGATTGCGCCGCCGGTCATTTCCTCGATGAATTGTCCGACGCGCGCGGCGGCCGATCCCAGTCCTGGAAAATCCTTCGGCCAGGTCGTCACCATTCTGAGCTGGCGCTCGCGAAACCCCCCCGAGGCGCCGACGGCGAGACCTTGCGGCGCGCCGCAATCGCAGCCGGCGGCGAGACTCGCTGTTCCCGCAGTGAGAAGGTTCCGACGATTGATAAGGCCCATTGCCCGCCCTCTGGTTCGGGTAGGGAGGATGGACCGAGCCGGAAATTTAGAAAAGGGCCGCAGCCCGCGCGTCACGGCATGCGCGACCAACCGCCTGCGGTCAGACGTTCAAGCGGCCGATAAGCGCTCTTGTACCCCATCTTGGGCGAGCCTTCGACCCAATAACCAAGATACACGAAGGGCAGGCCGAGTTCCCGGGCAAGCGCGACATGATCGAGGATCATATACGCTCCGAGGCTGCGATTGGACGCCTCGGGATCAAAGAATGAATAGACCATGGAAAGACCGTCGCCGAGGCGGTCGGTAAGCGCGGCCGCGAATAGAGTCTCGCCGCCCGCTTCGTCCGTCTTCCAATACTCGACGATGATCGTATCGACAGCCGTCTCTTCGACCATCGACGCGTAGTCGAGCACGGTCATTTCCGCCATGCCGCCGTCGTGATGGCGGGCGTCGAGATAGGCGCGCAAAACCGAAAATTGCTCCGACGTCGCCTTCGGACCCTTGATGCGCCGAATGAGATCGGCGTTACGGCGCATCATGCGCCGACGGGACCGGGTCGCCTCAAACTCTCCTGCGACAATGCGGACCGGCGTGCACGCCCGGCACCCGTCGCAGGCGGGCGTGTAGATGATGTTCTGCGAACGGCGGAAACCCCGCGACGACAGGATCGAATTCAGTTGCGGCGCGTTCGGACCTCCGAGATACGAAAACACCTTCCGCTCGAAGCGGCCTTTGATATACGGGCAGGGCGACGGCGCGGTGATATAGAAATCCCCGCCATCGAGGCCCAGCCGGCGGGAGATTTCCTCGTTGCGCATCAGCCCATCCTACTAAGAGAATCTTAGCGGGCGATTAGCGGACGGGCAACGGGAGGCGATTCAAGACCGGTCGGCTGTGCCAAAATTGACTCACTCTTCCATAGCCGCGGCTTAAAGCCGGCCAATCGCCGCAAAGTAGATCGGCGCTGCGATCGAGTAGGCGATCCAGATGATTATGATTAGCGGACCGCCGACCTTCATGTAATCGCGGAACCGGTAATGTCCGGGCGTCATGACGAGGAGGTTGGTCTGGTACGCGATCGGCGTCGCGAACGGGCAATTGGCGCCGTATATGACGGTGAGCGCGACCGGCCAGGGATCGATGCCGGCAAGGCGCGCGGCGCTGATCGCGATCGGCGTCAGGAGCGCGACTGTCGCATTGTTCGACAGCATGTTGGTCAATGCGGCGCTGATAATGAACATCGCTGACAATAGCGCCGCCGGTCCGAAATTCATCGCGATCGGCGCGATGAAGCCGCCGATCAAGGCGGCGCCGCCGGTCGCTTCAAGA
Source organism: uncultured Alphaproteobacteria bacterium (assembly GCA_938003575.1). Taxonomy (GTDB): domain Bacteria; phylum Pseudomonadota; class Alphaproteobacteria; order Caulobacterales; family Parvularculaceae; genus Amphiplicatus. The sequence goes on along the minus strand of CALKYG010000323.1, from coordinate 882 downwards.
ACATGCCCCATGGCGAGCGAGGAGCCGATGAGGAGGTAAATCCTGCGGTCAAATGCGCGCGCCGCCTGCCGTATATTCAGACAGCCGAGGGCCAGCATGGCGAAGACCCCGCAGACCGCAGAGATGCCGATCGGAAGGACGCCCGTCGCCGCAAGAGCGACAACAATAATGAAAATCACGCCGGAAAGCACGGCATTGCGCGGCGCCGGCAGCGCCGTCATTGACGCCTCCATGATGAGCACGTCCCGGTCCCGGCGGAGCGTCCTCACGTCTTCAAGCGGCCCGAGAATCAGGAGGACGTCTCCGGCCTCAAGCCGGATTGAACTGATCTCGGATCTGATCATGCGGCTGCGCCGTTCAACGCCGAGAATCACGCAGTTGGTCTGATAGTGAAATCCAATCTGGCCGATCGTTCGGCCGATCATCCGCGAACCGGGCGCGACGACGGCTTCAACGAGCGTCAATTGCGCGCGCGGCGCTCGAGGGTCCGCTTCGTCGAGGTCGATTTCCGAAAGAGCGTCGCCGAGAATTTCCGGACGTTCGCGCAGGAGCTTCGTCAGCACGTTTTTCGTTGCGGCGATAATGACGATGTCGCCGTATTGAAACTGGAAATCGTCATAGGGCGGCAGGATCGCCGTCTCCCTTCGCTGAACCATTCGGACCGTTATGTCCGGAAGATCAGGAAACAGTCCGCCGACCGGCCCCTTGCCGAGCAGAAAATGACCGCGATTGATCTCGAACTGCGCGACGAACTGCTTGTTCTCGCGTTCCACATTGCCATCCGAGGCGCCGCGCCTGGGTAAAAGCAGGCGTCCGAAAGGCATGAGATCTAAAAGTCCGACCCCCGCGATCATGGCCCCCAGAGGCGTCAGGTCAAAGAAT
>CALKYG010000322.1 GCA_938003575.1 uncultured Alphaproteobacteria bacterium | reverse complement strand
ACCCCGAAAACAGCGCATTAACGAAAATCCCATCAAAGTGGCGCACCCTGGCTTCCAGCCAGACCCCAACAGATTGCCTGTGTGTTTTCAGCGGGATTGAGGATCTTGTTCATTCGCTGATCATTGCGCGAATTACAAAAGCGACGGACGCCGCAATCGCAACGCCCGCAACCCACAATGCTGCAAACCAGATAAGGCGACGCGCCAGCAACGGCCTCTTCATCCCGGCCATCAATGATACCCCTTTGACGGATCAACCTTGCCGCGAAAAACCCAGTAAGCGTAAGCGGTGTACCCCAGAATGACGGGCAGGAGGACGCCGGCGCCGACGATCATGAAAAGCTGGCTCGACACCGGCGCAGCCGCGTCAAAAATCGTCACCGAAGTCGGGATGACGTAAGGCCACATGGAAACGCCAAGGCCGGCGAAACAAAGACCGAAAAGCGCGAGCGACAGAAGGAACGGGGCATGATCGCTTCCCGAGCGCGAGCTGAGCGAGCGTATTAGCAGAAACGCGATCGCCGCCACAGCGATCGGCACCGGCGCCGCAATCATGATGCCGGGCGTCTCAAACCAGCGTTCATGATACGCCGCATCCAGGAACGGCGTGAACAGGCTTACGAGGACGATCGATCCAATCGCGCCAATCGCAAACTTTCGGGCATGGGAGCGCGCGCGCAATTGCACGTCTCCTGACGTTTTCATGACCAGCCAGGCGGCGCCCAAAAGCCCGTAAGCGATGACAACAGAAATGCCGACAAAAAGCGAGAACGGCGTCATCCAGTCCCACCATCCGCCCGCATAAGCGCGGTCGGCGACCGCAACGCCTTCGAGAAGCGCGCCCAGCATGACGCCCTGGGCGAACCCGGCGGTGACGGAACCGACAATAAACGCCCTGTCCCACCATTTTCGCCATCGCTCCGTCCGCCAACGAAATTCAAAGGCTACGCCCCTGAGCACGAGCGCCAGCAGCATCGCGATCACCGGCGCATAGAATGCCGGCATCAGGATCGAATAGGCGAGAGGGAAAGCGGCGAAAAGACCGCCGCCGCCGAGCACGAGCCAGGTTTCATTGCCGTCCCAGACGGGGGCAACGGAGTTCATCAGAAGGTCGCGGTCCTCCTTTTTCGGATAGAACGCGAACATCAGTCCAACCCCAAGATCGAAGCCGTCAAGGATGACGTACATGAAAACAGCGAGGGCAAGCAGGATGCCCCAGGCCGCGGGAAGCAGTGTCACAAGATCCATTGGCGCTTACCCCGCAGGCGTCGCCATGACGCCTTGATTGCCTTGCGCGGCGGGAGTGATTCCCGCCGTCCTGACAGGACCCGGTTCGATCGCCGGTCCGCGCTCCAGCGGCGCCGGCGGCTTGCTCATAAGGCGCAGGATGTAGAAAACGCCGGCGCCGAAGATGATGAAATAGACGACCGCGAAAGCGGCAAGCGATGCGGCGACGGCCGGCGCGGCGACCGGCGCCGCGGCGTCGGATGTCCGCAGGAGTCCCTGGATCACATAAGGTTGGCGCCCGACCTCTGTCGTAATCCATCCGGCGATCACTGCGACGAGGCCCGAGGGCGCCATCAATACCGCGACCCGATGCAGCATGCGGGATTGGTAGAGATTTCGGCGCCAGCGGGCTGCAAGGCTCCAAAGTCCGACAAGCGCCATGGCTGAGCCAAGGCCGACCATGAGCCGGAAGGCCCAAAAGACGATCGCCACCGGCGGCGTTTCTTCATCGGGAACAGTATCAAGTCCCGCCAATGGGGCGTCAGGATCGTGTTTGAGGATGAGACTTGAAAGCTTGGGGATCTTGATAGTGGCTTCCATTCGTCCTTCTTCCTGGTTTGGAATTCCGAACAGAATGAGCGGCGCACCCTCGGGATAGCTCTCAAAATGCCCCTCCATCGCCATGATCTTGACCGGCTGGTGTTCGAGCGTGTTGAGGCCATGAAGGTCGCCGAGGAGGATCTGAACCGGCGAAACAAGCGCGGCCATCCACATGGCCATCGAGAACATGATGCGGACTGAGTCATCGCCGCCCCTCCCCTTCAGCAGATGCCGCGCGCCGACGCCGCCGACAATAAATGCGGTCGTCAGATAGGATGCGGTCAGCGTATGCGCGAGACGATACGGAAAGCTCGGATTGAAGATGATCGCGGTCCAGCTTTCCGGGACGAATTGTCCGTCGGCTGAGATTAAATAGCCTGCGGGCGTATGCATCCAGCTGTTAACAGACAGAATCCACGTCGCCGATATCGCTGTGCCGATCGCGACCATCGCTGTGGCGAACATATGCAGTCCCGGACCAACCTTGTCACGCCCAAAAAGCATGATGCCGAGGAATCCGGCCTCGAGGAAAAAGGCCGTCAATACTTCATAGGCGAGCAAGGGCCCGATCACCGGCCCCGCCCTGTCGGAAAAAACCGACCAGTTTGTGCCGAACTGGTATGACATCGTGATGCCGGAAACGACTCCCATCGCGAAGACGATGGCGAAAATCCGGGACCAGTATTTGAACAGTCTGAAATACGCCTCCCGCTTTGTTTTCAGCCAGAGCGCATTCAGAACCGCCAGATAACTGGCGAGGCCGATCGATATTGACGGAAAGATGAAATGAAACGCCACCGTGAATGCGAACTGAATGCGAGCAAGCAAAACGGCGTCGACTGTTTCAGACATTGTTCCGCACTTTCGTCAGATCGGGATTCATATCATCCGCATATGCGCCGCGTTACCGAAAACGGGCCCCGTATTTCGCCGTCGCGAAAGCCGGTCGCCGCGTCCTGGGGATAAAGCTCGTCGATCTTCGCCCTGACGTCCGGCGCAACCTGCTCGCCATGACAGATTATGCAGGGTCCCTCCATGACAATGGGCTTCATCCAGCGGAAGACGGCGGCGTCGTTCTCCACCACAATCGCAGACGATTCGAGTGAGCGCAGATCAGCTCCGCCCTCCGCTGCCGAAATGAGGCGCTCAAGCTGCATGCGCTCCCATGCGTCCGGGGCGTTCATCGGATTGCGAACGCGAAGCGCCGTTCTTGACACTTCATAGCCCGCAGCCTCGGAGACATGCGCTGCGATTCCCGGCGCCTCCAGCGAGCACGCCTCAAGCGCGGCGATCGGTCCTTGTGATGAGATAGCCTCGACCAGTCTGGACTTCAGAGCGGCGCCAAGGCGCTGGGCCGCCGCGCGAGCGGCTTCAATGTCTTCCTGGCGGGGCTCGGTCTCAGGGGCCTTGGCGCACGCCGCAATCAGGAGGCTGACAATCAGGACGGCTGGAGTTCTTGTCTTCCTTTCCATCAATCACGTCCTACAATTGTCGCCGCCGGCGCCCGGTGAGTGAAGAAGCGGCTCCCGAGGCGCATGCAGCGACACTAAAGCGCAGAAGCCGGATCGCCGTACCGCAGACATTTTGCGATCGCGCTGCTCAGTCAACAGATTTTTTTGAGAAATACCAGTCCGTATACTCATAACCGAGGCTTTGGCGCTCTTCCGCAAGGTCGGTCGTCGCCGGCGGCGGCACGATCACTTTCTCGCCCGGCTTCCAGTTTTCCGGGGTCGCAACGCCGTGCCGGTCAGACGTCTGGAGCGCGGAAAGGAGACGAAGGAACTCGTCGATCGATCGCCCGTTCGACATCGGGTAATAGACCATCGCGCGCAGAACGCCCTTTGGATCGATGATAAAGGTCGCTCGAACCGCGGACGTGTCTGACGCTCCAGGCTGTATCATGCCATAGGCGTACGCGACATTCATCGACAGGTCTTCGATGATCGGGAACTTGATGTCGACGCCGAACTTTTCCTTGATATTCCTCACCCAGGCGATGTGGGCGTAATTGCTGTCGATCGAAAGCCCGATCAGGTCGCAGTCCCGCTTCAGAAATTCATCGTGGGCCCTTGCGAACGCCATGAATTCGGTCGTGCAGACGGGCGTGAAATCCGCCGGATGCGAAAAGAGTACGAGCCAGCGGCCTTTATAGTCGCTCAGTTTCTTCATTCCATGCGTCGTTTTGGCTTCAAAATCCGGCGCCGGCTTGTTGAGCTGCGGAAACGCGAGGACGTTCTCTGTCGGTTGATTCATTTTGGCGCTCCTGTTTTGTTATTTCTTATGTTCGATATTACGAATATATTTGAGTCGAA
>CALKYG010000321.1 GCA_938003575.1 uncultured Alphaproteobacteria bacterium | reverse complement strand
AACGCCTTGCGAAAGGCCGGCCGGGCAGCCAGACGCCGCTGATATTGCGAGAATATTCCATCCGAACACAGATCATAGGCTCGCGCCCATCCCACATTGTGCCCGATGACAATATCGGCCGCAGTGAACTCGTCGCCGCATACGAATGCTCCCTTTTCGAGCCGGGCGGCGAGTTGCGGCTCAATTTCCGCCCTGAATTTGGCGCGATAGCGGGCCGCTGTCTTTTCATCGCGGACGCCGTCAGCGAGAAGATGCTCGTGAACGCGGATCTGCCATAGCATCATATCCATTGGCGACGCGCCGAACTGGAGAATCCGGCAATAGTCGGCGCGCCGCGCGGTCGGACCGGGCGGCGGCGCAAGGCGCGCCTCGGGAAACGCGTCTGCGAGCCAAGACACGATGGCGGCGCTTTCCGTCATGTTCATCGCTTCGCCGTCGTCGAACTCCACTTCAAGCAGGGGCACGTTGTGATTTGGGTTCCTTGCGACATAGCTTCGTCGATACTGCTCTCCCGCATACAGATCGACGGGAACGATCTCGAATGCGTCGCCGATTGTCTCATGCAGCGCCCAGCGCGCGCGGGCGCTGCGCGTCGCCGGACAGTGATAAAGCTTGAGCGAACGAATTGCGCCTGCGTTCATGATCAAAGCTCCACAATGACGCCGCGGTCCGGCGATGATTCGCCGTTCAGCACGCGCAAATAGGCTGTGGTTAGGCCTTTCATGCCGTGACAGCGGTCAAGCTTCAGCCAGTCCCGGCTCCTCATGGCGGCGTCGCGCCAGAAAACGAACGCTTTTTTCTCGAATACGCCGGGGCCCCAATCCGCCGCGCGCTTCTGGATGTGCCCGGGCGCGAAAAACATGGCGCTCCGTTCTCGGATGAAGTTTGGCCCCATCTCGTTGTCGTCATAATGGGTGACGCCGACATTGGCGCAATATATCATGTTGTCGCCAAGCAAGCCGTGCAGCTCAGACAGGACTTTTCCGGAGCCTGACATATCGACAATCACGGTCGGAACAGAGGCGTCGACTGACGCGATATCGTCATAGGCGTGAAGGCTCGAATAGAGTTTCAGCTTGCTCACCACGCCGAGATTTCCGCGCGATGTCAAACCCGCAAGGTCCGGCGCAGACTGGTCCTCAGCGATCGCCGCCGCAAGACCGATCGCCGTTTTTGAAGAGGCGCTGACAATCAAAACCTGTCTGGCGCCGAACCATTTATTGTCGACCAGAAAATCATAAAGACAGAACGACGTCGCATAGAGCGGGAACAGCAACATGCGTTCGTCGTCCATCGAAGGATCATAATGCGGCTCGCCTTTTGTGCGCGCGTAGGAATTGTAAACAGGGGGCAGGCCGGCGCGATGCGCCGCGCCGTCGGTGAGGCGTTCGGGTTTCACTTTGTCCGGCTTCATGACGAGATGCGTTCCCATCGGGAAATAGCCGTAAAGGCGGTCGCCGACCGGGACGTCCGGCGATTTTGACTCGACGACGTCGGCGAAGCCCCAGACAGGAATGACGCCCCATCCGTCCTCCGCCGGAAAGAATTTCCAATATCCGATCTTTTCGCCGACCACGCCGTAGGTCACATTGTTGGCGGTGAGAGCGAAGCGATCGACTTTGGCGAGAATCTCCCCTTCCGAAAGCGCCGGCGCGTCGCGCTCGGTCACCCGCACCCTTTTAAGGTCATCCTTTCGCACCTCAAGCGTCGCCATTTTCGTCATCTAGCACCTCTCATCCGCCGCGTGACTTCGCGCTTGCCCAATACTATAGCGTCGCCACGGCCCTTTTGGGGAATTGGTTGCAGCTTCCATTTGGACAACGCGCAAAGCTATTGCGTCAACGGCTTTATGCGGCGCTCCGTGTCGGCGGAGAAGCCGATGTGCGTCTCGAGGAGACGTCTGAAGGCTTTTTCGTTCTCGTCGATGGCCGCCGCTTCGCTGTCCCCTCACCCCTTCGCTGGAAGCTTTACCGTAGGGGATGGAAGGCGCGGCTTGACCAGCTCGAGCGGGAATACGGCGTCGGCCGTCATGTCGCTCTTGGCCCGGACAGCGTCGTCCTCGACATTGGCGCGAACGCGGGCGAATTCGCACATGTCTGCACGCGCTACCGTGCGCGGGCGCTGTGCTTTGAGCCCGACCCCGATGCATTCCGGTGTCTTAAGGAAAACGTGGCTGCGCTCGACGGCATCGCTGTTTTTGACGATGTCGTCTGGGAGGCCGACGGCGAGGTCGATTTCGGTCTTGCGCCGGCGCGCGCCGATTCCTCGGTCTTCGCCGAGGGGCCGAAACTGCGAAAGCGCAGCGTCACGATCGAAACGATCGCACGAGAGCAGGCGCTCTCGCGCGTCGCTCTCTTGAAGTGCGACGCAGAAGGCGCCGAACCAGAGGTGTTGGCGGGAATCGGCGCGGCGTTTTCCATCATTCGCACAATCGCGCTCGACACCGGCCCCGAACGCATGGGCGAACGAACAAATGACCCATGCGCTTCGATCCTGCGGGCGAACGGTTTTGCCGTCTTCGAGGAAAGAGTCGGGACGCGATTCATGACCTACGGCGTGAGAAAAGATCCCTAACCTGCGCACGGCCGGCGCATTGCGCGGGAATTCCGATCATCTCGGCCGCAACAGCATGGCGAACGAGCCAGGGCGCGTCCGATGCGCCGCTTTTTCTCCGCTATTTCATACGCTTGCCCGCTCGGGCCGCGCGGAATTTGCGAACTTGCGCGCCAATCTCGCCGCAACCGGGCGAAGGTGGACGGGCGCGTCCAGAAAGCGTCTTATCCGAACGCGCAAGGGAAGCGGCCTTTCGGCGCAAGACCTGCGATCTGGAGGAGAGAAAATGAATTTATCCCGTATACTCACTGTCGTCGCTGTCGGCTCGCTTTGGTCGATCGCGCCAGCCTTTGCAAAGCCAGACAAGCCCGAGAACGCCGCACAAACGGACAGCGGGACCGGCTGCCTCGTCCGCGACGGCGGAGGGGCGTATCATTTCGACGCCGGCTGCGAGTGGCATACGACAATCAAGCGGAACAAGAACGGCGACATCACGATGTTCAACTATCACGACAAGGGACAATTGCCGGAAGGCGCGCCGCGTCCCTCGTCGGCGCAGACCAATTACACGCCCTGGCCGGGCTGCCCGGACGGCATCAAGGAAGTGACAACGCCAAGCGGCGAATACCGGTCGGATTGCCGCTGGGGCAAATAGACCCCTAAGGCGGTCGACGGCAAAGCCGCGCCCATCGGGCGCAGCTTGTCACGCCCAGCGGTAATTGAAACTCACCGATATCCGGCGTTCGTCCGACTCATTACGGACGACTTCGTGGCGCAGCCAGCTTTCCCACATCAGCACGGCGCCTGCCTGCGGCGCGATATAAACGAAACTCTGAAGCTCGCGCGGGGCGCTTGCGTTGCGCGCGGGCGCCGCCATCATCATCGGCAGGCGGGGATCTTCGAATTTCAGCGCGGCGGCGCCGTCCGGCGCCTGTGCGTAATAGGTTCCGGAGATGACGGAATGCGGATGGATGTGCCCGGAATGAAAGCCGCCGGGATCGAGAATGTTGATCCAGATATTGTCAAGCTTGAGTTTGCCTCCCGCGAGGTCGAAGCAAAGAGTCTTGGCGAACTTCGCGGCTTCCGCGTCGATCAATTTTTTCAAGGCGGCGAAACAAGGCGCTCGCGCCGGGAGGTCGGAAAATGACCCATAAGACGTATAGCCTGGATATGAGTTTTCTTCCGACCACCTTTGGCCTGCCTCGTCGTCATCCGCAAAAGTCAGGGCGGCCGCAATGATATCGTCATTGAGCGCCTCAGCCTTCAAAATGACGGCGCGATGGACCCGGGTGACGAACAGCGAAAGAAATTCAGACATCGCGGCCAATGATCGATCACTCCCACTCAATCGTGCCGGGGGGCTTTGACGTCACATCATAAACGACGCGGTTCACGCCCTTCACTTCGTTGATGATGCGTGTCGCGCAACGGCCGAGAAACTCATGCTCGAACGGGTAGTAGTCCGCAGTCATGCCGTCGGTAGACGTCACCGCGCGCAGCGCGAGAACGTGATCATAGGTGCGCTCGTCGCCCATGACGCCGACGGTGCGCACGGGCAGCAGCACGGCGAACGCCTGCCAGATTTCATCGTAAAGGCCGGCCTTGCGTATCTCATCGAGATAGACCGCGTCGGCCTTGCGCAAAATATCGGCCTTTTCCCTTGTAACTTCACCTGGAATGCGGATGGCGAGGCCAGGTCCCGGAAACGGATGGCGCGCCACAAAATGCTCAGGGAGTCCGAGCTCGCGGCCCAACGCCCGCACCTCGTCCTTGAAAAGTTCGCGCAAAGGCTCAACGAGTTTCAAATTCATGCGTTCGGGCAGCCCGCCGACATTATGGTGCGACTTGATCGTGACTGAGGGACCGCCGTCGAAAGACACGCTCTCAATGACATCGGGATAGAGCGTTCCCTGAGCGAGAAATTCCGCATTCTCGATTTTCTTGGCTTCCGCCTCGAAAACATCGATGAAGGTTGCGCCGATAATCTTGCGCTTCTTCTCCGGATCTTCAACGCCGGCGAGCTTGCCGAGGAAAAGGTCTTCCGCCTGCACGTGGACGAGCGGGATGTTATAGCTGTCCCGGAACAATCGGACGACTTCATCACCTTCTCCGGCGCGCATCAATCCGGTGTCGACAAAAACGCAGGTCAGCTGGTCGCCGATCGCCTCATGAATAAGGACCGCCGCAACCGAAGAATCAACGCCGCCCGACAAGCCGCAAATGACACGCGACTTCCCGACCTGCTTCCTGATCTGCGCGATCGCCTCCGACCGGAAGGACGCCATTGACCAATCGCCGGCCAGGCCCGCGATCTTTCGCACAAAATTCTCAAGCAGCTTGGCGCCGTCGGGCGTATGCGCAACTTCCGGGTGAAACTGCACTGCATAAATATGGCGCTTGTCATCGTGTATCGCGGCGAACGGCGCGCCCTCGGATGTCGCAATCACGTCAAAGCCGGCGGGTATCGCGTTGACCCGGTCGCCATGACTCATCCAGACCTGATATCTGCCGCCGGTTTCCCAGACGCCGTCAAAGAGCGGGCTCGATTTCTTGACCTCGATATGCGCTCTGCCGAATTCGCGATGGTCAGAGCTTTCGACGTCCCCGCCCAGTTGCGCACAGATCGTCTGTTCGCCGTAGCAGATGCCGAGAATGGGAACGCCGGCGTCAAACACGGCATTGTTTGCGCGCGGCGACGAAGCCGCTTTGACGCTCGCGGGTCCGCCGGAAAGGATGATGGCTTTCGGCCTGTATTCATCAATGAATTTTTCATCGGCGCGGTTGAACGGATGAATTTCGCAATAGACGCCCGCTTCTCGCAAGCGCCGGGCGATCAGCTGCGTCACCTGGCTGCCGAAATCGACAATCAGGACGCGTTCGTGAAGGGCGGCGTGGGGATCCAAAGTCATCAGGCGTCTCTATCCATTTCTCTTTAGGACGGCCACAAAAAATCCGTCAGAGCCAATCCGCGCCGGCGTGAGGCGCAGGGCGCCGTCGGGCGTTTCGCACCGTCTGAGCGCATCGCAGCCCTTATCGGTCAAAAGGCCGGTCTTCGACATCTCATCCATCGTGCGGATGAAATCAAACTCCCGACGCCCCGCGAGAAAGCCAGTGATGCGATCTTCATTTTCCTCCATCAGGAATGAACACGTCACGTAAACGATTCGCCCGTTCGGTTTCGCAAATTCGCACGCCTCTTTCAGCGCCTCGTCCTGCTCGGCCATGCGGCGTTCAAGCTGCTGCGGGGTCAGGCGCCATTTCGTATCGGGGTGACGCCGCCATGTGCCGGCGCCGGTGCAGGGCGCGTCGACGAATACGACGTCCATTTTTCCTTTCAGCTTCTCCAGCGCTGCTTCGTCCGTCAGCGGATTGATCAACTGAAGGTTCCGAACGCCGGCGCGGCGCGCGCGTTCGTACAACGGCTTCAGCCGCCGTGCGTCATTGTCATAGGCGTAAAGCTGACCCCTGTTCGCCATCAAGGCCGCGAGCGCCAGCGTTTTACCGCCTCCGCCCGCGCAATAATCGAGAACCTGCGCTCCGGCGACATCGCCGGCGGCCAGCGCCGCAATCTGGCTTCCGAGGTCCTGCACTTCGACCCAGCCCTTGTTGAAAGCCGGGATGATTGTGACGGCGGGCGTTCGTTCAGACGCATCGGGCGCTGCAATTCTCAAGGCAGTCGTCACGAAAGGATGGGAGACGGCGCCGACCGTCTCCACCGCATTCAACGCCTTCTCAATCGTCGTCTGCAGGGTGTTGATGCGCAAATCGACGTCCGCCCGCGCTGCGAGCGCCTTCATTTCCTCGACCGACCCGTCGCCGAAAACGCGAGCGACCGCCGTCTCAAGCCAATCAGGAAAGTCACATTCAGAGGAAAGGCGCCCACTGCGCAACACTCCTCCGGCGAGACCGGCTCTTTCAGCTTCCGTCAGCGCGCCGGGTCCATGGGGCCTCTCACCGGCAAGCAGGGCGATCTCATCGACGCTCTTGCCCCAAACCAGCCGCAGCGCCGCAAGCGTCGCGGCGCGCGGGGTTTGATCGCCCATCGCCGCGCCAAGCGACGACCGGCGCCGCAATACATCAAGACAAAGGCCGGATATCCACGCACGGTCCCTTGCGCCCGCGTAACGGGCGCCCCTCGCCCAATCGGCGATCGCAGTCTTCAACGGCACGCGCCGCCGCTCGAAATCTTCAAGGATGGCGATCGCCGCGGAAATGCGTCCGGATTCCCTCACCGCCTCAGCCCTTGAACACGAACCAGGCCCCCGCCGCGATCAGCGCAAAGCCGACAGCCGTATTCCATGTGAACTGCTCCTTCAGGTACACGACAGAGAAAACGGCGAAGACAATCAGCGTTATCACCTCCTGCAATGTCTTCAGCTGCGCCGCCGTATAGACGGCATGTCCGATGCGGTTCGCGGGAACAGCAAGGCAATATTCGATAAAGGCGACGCCCCAGCTGGCGACGATGACAATGAGGAGCGGCGTCGACTTGAATTTAAGATGCCCATACCAAGCGAACGTCATGAAGACGTTCGAGGCGATGAGAAGAAGGATCGGCGCTATGTGAGGTGACATCGGGGCGCCGGTTGTCAGCAACAATGATGCGAGCGGAGAATTTGATCGCGCTGCCCGCCGCCTGTTGGAATGGGTTTCAATAGCTCGAGAAAAGCAAACATCCGCCGATTCCTAACTCGGCGTCGGATAGTTCGGCGCCTCGCGCGTAATCTTCACATCGTGAACGTGGCTTTCTCGAAGGCCGGCGTTGGTGATCTTTACGAAACGCGCACGCGCCTGCAGCTCTTCGATAGTCGCCGCTCCGACATAGCCCATCGCCGCCCTGACGCCGCCGACAAGCTGGTGCAGGATCGGGCCAGCAGGCCCCTTGTACGGCGTCTGGCCTTCGATTCCTTCCGGCACGAGCTTCATTTGCTCCTGCACATCCGCCTGAAAATACCGGTCCGCGGATCCGCGGGCCATCGCTCCGATCGAACCCATGCCGCGATAGGACTTATACGGACGGCCCTGGTAGAGGAATATCTCGCCCGGCGCCTCGTCCGTGCCGGAAAGCAGGGAGCCGATCATCACGCAATCGGCCCCGGCGGCCAGCGCCTTTGCGATATCCCCGGAATATTTGACGCCGCCATCCGCGATGATCGCCGCCCCCGTTCCTTTCGCCGCGCGCGCCGCATCCATGATGGCGGTCAGCTGGGGAACGCCGACGCCTGCCACAATGCGGGTCGTGCAGATCGAGCCCGGCCCGATGCCGACCTTGACGGCGTCGGCGCCGGCGTCGATGAGGGCCTTCGCCCCTTCATAGGTCGCGACATTGCCGGCGATCACCTGCGTTGCGTTTGACGCATTCTTGATGCGCGTCACCTGTTCCAGAACCTGCGACGAGTGGCCGTGCGCAGTATCGATGACGATGACGTCGCAACCCGCGCTGATGAGCGCTTCGACGCGCTCAAAACCCTTGGGCCCCACGGTCGAGGCCGCCGCGACGCGGAGGCGGCCTTCTCCATCCTTTGCGGCGCTCGGATATTTTTGCGCCTTTTCGATGTCCTTGACCGTTACGAGCCCGATGCAGCGATAATCGTCGTCAACGACGATGAGGCGTTCAATCCGGTGCTGATGCAGGAGTCTTGTAATCTCCTCCCGGCTTGCATGAGGGCGGACCGTGACAAGGTTTTCCTTCGTCATCAGGTCGCGTACGCGCTGCTTCCCGTCCGAAGCAAAGCGCATGTCCCGGTTTGTCAGTATGCCAACGAGCTTGCCGTCTCTTTCAACGACGGGAAATCCGGAGATCTTGCGTTCATCCATGATCTTCCAGGCTTCATCGAGCGTCGCGTCAGGCGACAAGGTCAGCGGATTCACGACCATGCCGCTTTCAAAGCGCTTCACGCGGCGGACCTGCTCCGCCTGCTCGTCCACTGAGAGATTGCGGTGCAGGACGCCAATGCCGCCGTTCTGCGCCATCGCGATCGCCATTTCGGCTTCGGTCACCGTATCCATCGCCGAAGAAAGGATCGGGATATTAAGCGCCACCTCGCGTGTCAGCCTCGCTTTCGTCGACACCTGCGAGGGCATGACCTCCGACGGCCCAGGCTCCAGCAACACGTCATCGAATGTCAGCGCTTCACGGACCTGCATGATTGTCATTCACTCCTCGGCGAACAGGTAGACGGAAAATGTGTCGGCCGGGGGCTCGCTTGGCTCTTCCCAGGGACGTCGTTGTTCGAATCGCAACACGCCCTCGCCTGTTCCCGTCACATTGAACAGGAACCCTTCCCAGTGGCTGCCGCCGGCGAATCCCGGCTCAAGCTGCGCCGTCGACGTCGGGCCGCCATATTCGCCCGCAGACTCGATGAAGGCCGGGACCTCGGTCGCCTGCCACATGTACCCGGCGGTCGGCACGCCGATGAGTTCGACAGCAATCATGGTCGAGACCTTCACCGTGACGTTCTGGCTGACATCGGCGGACGTAATCTTTATCGCGACGCCGGCCGGCGTCGGCGCGGCGAGGGATTTGTATTCTTTCTGTCCGCTTTCGCCGTCATTGACTGACGCGCAGCCGGCGAGCGCAAGCGCCAAGGCGACGGCCAGACGTGATTTCCTCATTGCTTTCTTCCCCTGTAATCCGTCGCCACCACATAGACTTCAGCCGAATCCGCACGCGATGATTTCGGCTTGGCGTGTTTGACGTTTGTAAAATCGCCCTTCAGGCGAGTGAGCAATTCGCCTTCGGCGCCGCCCTGGAACACTTTGCACACGAAAGCGCCACCCGGCGCCAGAACGTCCTCGGCGAAGTCGAGCGCGGCTTCAGCGAGCGCGATAATGCGCAAGTGATCCGTTCGCCTGTGCCCCGTCGTCGGCGCCGCCATGTCGGAAAGGACGACATCAGCCTCGCCGCCCAGAAGCTCCTTCAGCCGGTCAGGCGCGGAACCGTCGAGAAAGTCGAGCTCCAAGTGCTCCGCTCCCGGAACATGCGGCATCGGAAGGTAATCAATGCCGACAACCCGCGCGGCGCCCGCTTCGACCGCAGCCTGCAGCCAGCCGCCGGGCGCGCAGCCGAGATCCACGACGCGCGAGCCCTTTTTGATCAGGCGGAATTTCTCGTTCATCTCTTTGAGCTTGTAGGCGGCCCGGCTGCGATAGCCTTCCGCTCGCGCGCGGGCGACGTAGGGGTCGTTCAATTGCCGGTCGAGCCAAAGGGTTGAGGAAAGTTTGCGCTTTTTCGCGGTCTTGACGTTCACGCGCATGTCACGCTGACCCGAAGCGCCTACTCCCTCTTTCTTGGATTCCGGAAGCGATTTCAGGCCGCGCTTCTCCGGAACCGCGCCGAGCGCGGTTGCCGCCTGATCCGTCGGGGGACGTTTCTTAGGCTTTTGTGCGCCCTTCGATGCCGGTTTGCGCCGCTCCATGGCGCGCTATAGCAGAGGGTTTTTAGAGTCGCAAAGGGGAAAGCCCCCTTACCCCCGATCCATATCGCCGGTCGGCCTGTTTACCCGGCCGGAAGTGCGGTTGCGTCGCTTTGCCCGGCTGCGGCTGCGTTCCCGATTATGCTCACGGGCAAGGCCGGCGAGCATTCCTTCGCGCAGGCCGCGATCGGCGACGCGAATTCGCCTCGAGGGCCATTCCAGCAGCAATGCATCAAGGATCGCGCATCCGCCGACCACGAGGTCTGCACGCTCAACGCCGATGCAGGGCTCGTTCGCCCGTTCCTCAAATGACATCGAGCGCAATCGTTCGGTCACCTCGCGAACGTCGTCCGCACTCAGCCAGAGGCCGTCGACGGCTTCCCTCCGATAACGGGAAAGTCCAAGAAAGACGCCGGCGATGGAGGTCACGGTTCCCGACGTACCGAGAAAGTGCGCCTCGGCCGCATCAAAATGCGGCCGTATGGCGGCGGGGTCGCCGAAGCTGGCGATCTCCGAGCGCAGATGCGCGACGATGTCCTCATAGGTCGAGCGAGACAGGTCTCGCCCGCCGAATTGTTCAGACAGAGAGACGACTCCGATGGGCATCGAGGTCCAGGCGACGACTTCCTGCTGCATCCCGCCGCCGTTCGATCTCCGCCGGTTCATTTTCAGCCAGGAGATTTCCGTCGAGCCGCCCCCGATGTCGAAAATGAGTCCGGCTTTTGCGGACGGATCCAGCAGTTCCGCACAACCCGCGACCGCAAGACGCGCTTCTTCCGCGGGTGTGATGATTTCAAATTCAAGCCCGGTCTCCTGACGTACGCGTGCGAGAAACTCCTCGCCGTTAGACGCTGCGCGGCATGCCTGGGTCGCGATGCATCGCTTGCGCGTGACGCCTCGCCGGTCGATCTTGTCCGCACAGATCCGCAGCGCCTCCATTGTGCGATCCATCGCGGCGGGAGAAAGGGCGCCCGACGCGGTCAGTCCCTCGCCCAGCCGGACGATCCGCGAAAATGCGTCGAAGACCCTGAAACCGCGCCCGCGCGGACTCGCAATCAGCAGGCGGCAATTATTGGTGCCAAGATCGAGGGCTGCAAACCTCTCAATGCTCCGGCCCGGGCCGGGCGCCACCTTTCGCGGCGGATCGCGCTGCGGCGGCGATTGAGGTGTTCGGATATTGCCGGGGTCCGGCGCCTCCCCCGCGCCAAGCGGCGCGGCTGGCGTCCGGCGCCGACGGCGGCGCCTCTTGGCCATGTCTCTTGCGTCCTCGCTGTGGGGCCGCACAACGGGGCCCCAGGAATCCGAAGAATTCTAGCCGTATGAGGGGCGCCCTCGCAACCTGGCGAAAATATCAGAAAATCAGATAGATACAGCAAGCTGACGGCGGAGAGGCCGCGCCGTCGGCCCGCCTCTTTCCCTCCATGACGCCAACCGAAATCGCCATTGCGAGCAGGATGGCCGAGATTGTGACGACGCCGGAAGCCCGTGTGACGGCTGACATTTCTTTCTCCCACTTGTCTTGAGGCGCATCTCTCCCGTCGGCCGCAAGCGGCCGTGAGCGCCTCAATCGCGATCAGGCAATCAGGTTCCGCGTTCGAGGTCGCGGAATTCTTTTCTCAAGGCGTAGTCGCTCGACGTCACCGCCCGCTCCATATCGGCGATGCGCGCATCTAGCGCGCGGAAA
>CALKYG010000320.1 GCA_938003575.1 uncultured Alphaproteobacteria bacterium | reverse complement strand
ACGGCTCTGATCTTCGCCGTCTTTATGGCGAACCCGGCTCCGGTCTGCGTGCTCGACGAGGTGGACGCCCCGCTCGACGACGCCAACACCGAACGCTTCTGCCGCCTTCTTGAAGAGATGGCGAAGGAAACGCAGACGCGGTTCCTCATCATCACGCACTCGGCGCTGACCATGTCGAGGATGAATCGCCTTTTCGGCGTCACAATGGTCGAGCGCGGCGTCTCGCAGCTCGTTTCGGTCGATCTCAACAAAGCCGAGCAGCTCGCCGCCGCGGAATAGAGCGCCGCTGCGGCGACGGCCAGAAGAAGGCCTTGACCGCCCCCCCCCCCGATGCGAGCCTGCTGGCGCCGTTCGTCAGCACAGGAGAGAAATCTATGCGCAAATTGGCGATGATCGTATTGTTCAACTGGCTCGCCGCAACAACCGGAAGCCATGCGGCGAAATTGCTCGGCGTTTCAGCCGACACCGGAAACGTCTACCAGATCGACACAACCAATCCCGGAAGTCCGGTCCTGAAATTCACGCTGGGAGCCGGCAAAGATTTTGCGGGGCTCGCCTTCTCGCCAGTGCGTCGCACCTATTTCACATACAGCCGTTCCGAGAACAAAATCTACGAATTCAACAAAGCCGGGACCATATTGAAGGTCCTTACGCTGGATCGTCCGTTAACCCCAGGACCGCGAGGCATTACAGTCGATCAACAGGGGCGGCTTTACGTCGTCGGCTTCAATAATAATGTCTATCTGGTCAACATAACGACAGGCAAAACCACCTTCAAATTTCAGGCAACCGGGCCCACAAGCGAAGTCGAAAGTCTGGCGCCGCTCGATAATCACGCATTTCTCGCCGTCGGCGTCAGGTCCCAAATTCTGGTGATCACACGCGGCACGGGTCAGATGACATCCATCGCCACTCTTCCTGCGGGCGATCTCGATTCGATGACCGGCACGATTGGCGGATGGATTTACATGAGCGAGTCCGGATCGAATTCGCTTCTTCACGCATACAACCCCTTCACGCGGACCTATCAAAGTCTCGGCTGGGCCAACATTTCCCATCTCAGCAGTCTTGAAGAGCTGGCGCCGAACGCAAAATAGGCCGTGCGGCGGCGCCATCGAAATTGTTATTGGCGTGATGGCCCCGCATGCTTTGGTCGATCCAGCAGCTTGCCGCGTTGGGGTAACGTCCTGCCGCATTTTTTGTGGCGTTCACCGTCGGCGCCTGCTCTTATCCTCGCAAAGTAATCGAGGGGATCTCCATGCGTCCGATCTACGCGATGACGGCAAGCGCCGTAGCAATAGCCCTTTCCGCCTGCGCGACGGCGCCTGAGGGGCCGAAATGGCCGCAGGCCGACCTTGCCGCCGCCGCCGCTTCCGTGAATGTCGATCCGGCGTCAAACGTCTTTCTCGCCAAATGGGAGGGGCCGCGCGGCGGATTTCCGGCCTTCGACCGAATGGATCTTGCGCAGCTTAAGCCGGCGCTCGAGGCGGGCATGGCCATGAGTCTCGCCGAGGTCGACGCCATCGTGAACAATGAGGATGCGCCGACATTCGAGAACACCATTCTTGCGCTGGAGGATTCCGGGCGCGCGCTTGGCGACGTCTTCGCCTATTACGGCATACTTTCAAACAACAAATCGTCGCCGGAATTTCGCGCAATTCAGCAGGAGATGGCGCCGAAGCTCGCCGAATTCAATTCGAAGGTGACGCAAAACGAAAAGCTCTTCTCGCGCATCAAGGCCGTTTACGAGTCTCCCGCCCTGAAAAAGATGCGTCCGGATCAGCAGCGCCTCGTCTGGCTCGTCTATAACGGTTTCGCCATGAACGGCGCTACTCTTGAGGGCGACGCGAAAGAACGTTACGCGGCGATCAGCCAGCGGCTGGCGGAACTCTACACAACGTTTGCAAACAACGTGCTGCATGACGAGGAAAGTTACGTCACCTATTTGAAGAAGAGCGAGCTCGGCGGCCTTCCTGACTCGTTCGTCAAGGCAGCGGCTGCAGCGGCCGAGGCGCGAGGACGCAAGGGCGAATACGCAATCACCAACACGCGTTCGTCGATGGACCCGTTCCTTACCTATTCCACTGAACGAAAACTGCGTGAAAAGGTCTGGCGCACTTTTTACAATCGCGGCGATAACGGCGATGAATTCGACAACAATGCGATAATCGCCGAGATCCTGAAGCTGAGGGACGAACGCGTCGGCCTGCTCGGCTATGAGAATTATGCGTCGTGGCGCCTTCAGGACCGCATGGCGAAAACGCCGGAACGCGCCATAGCATTGATGGAGGCGGTCTGGCCCGCCGCCGTCGCGCGCGTCAGAGAGGAAGTCGCCGACATGCAGGCGGTCGCCGACAGGGAGGGCGCAAATATCAAGATCGCGCCATGGGATTACCGCTTCTATGCGGAGAAGGTCCGCCTCGCCAAATACGACCTGAATTCCGACGAGGTTAAGCAGTATCTGGAACTTGGCAAATTGCGCGATGCGATGTTCTTCGTCGCGGGCGAGGTCTTCAACTTCAACTTTGCGCCTGTTCCCGAGGGATCAGTTCCTGTTTTTCACGAGGACGTCAAAGTCTGGGAGGTCACAGACAAGACTTCGGGCGAACATGTCGGCTATTGGTATCTTGATCCTTTCGCGCGTCAGGGCAAGCGATCCGGCGCATGGGCGACGAGCTATCGCAGCCATGAGACTTTCAACGGCAAGCGCACGGTCCTTGCTTCGAACAATTCGAATTTCGTCAAAGGCGCGCCGGGCGAACCGGTACTCATTTCGTGGGACGACGCCGAGACATATTTTCATGAGTTCGGTCACGCGCTGCACACCTTGTCGTCGCGCGTCGCTTATCCGACGCTGAATGGCGGCGTGCGCGACTACACCGAATTTCAGTCGCAATTGCTTGAACGCTGGCTGTCGACCGACGAGGTGATTTCGCGTTTCCTCGTTCACAACAAGACCGGCGAACCGATGCCGAAAGCCCTTGTCGACAAGATTAAGGCGGCGGCGAATTTCAATCAGGGATTCGACACGACGGAATATCTCGCCTCAGCGCTCGTAGACATGCGCTTTCATATGACCGACCCGGCCAATATCGACCCCGACAGATTCGAACGTGAAACGCTCAGCCAGCTCGGCATGCCGAGCGAAATCGTGATGCGCCACCGCTCGCCGCATTTCGGTCATATCTTCTCAGGCGAGGGCTATTCGGCGGGCTATTACGGCTACATGTGGGCGGATGTCCTGACCGCTGACGCGGCGGAGGCCTTCGAGGCGGCGCCCGGCGGCTTTTACGACAAGGCGCTCGCGAAGAAGCTCGTCGACTATCTCTTCGCGCCGCGAAACGCGATCGATCCGGCGGAAGCCTATCGCAAGTTCCGCGGCCGCGATGCGGCAGTCGAGTCGCTGATGCGCGATCGGGGCTTTCCGGTGACTAGCACCGAGTGACATTCCTCCGCTTCCCTCGCCGGCGCACGAAATCTTGAAAAGCGCCGGCGGCCGCGCGGATTGCCTGGCCGCCTTGAGCGGCTATGAGCCGTCCGATGCAAGCTCTCGAACTTGGCGGCGGCGCGAACGGCAGGAAAGGATGGCGGATCGTCTTTGTCCGGCTGACTGAAATTCCGGTCGACGAATTAGTCTGTCACATGCGCGACCCGCGCATAGCGGCGCACTTGCCCCTGCTCAGCTCCGAGTGGAACAGGCAGACGGCGCTCGATTTCGTATCCGCCAAGGAGGAACGCTGGCGCCGTGACGGGCTCGGGCATTGGGCGATCCTCTCCGACGGCCGATATGCTGGCTGGGGCGGGTTTCAGCTTGAAGGTGACGAATGGGATTTCGGCCTTGTGCTGAAGCCCGAATTTTTCGGCGCCGGCGTTGTCATCACACGAAAGGCGATCGCCTTCGCCCGGAACGACGCGCGCATTGACGCCGTCACCTTCCTGTTGCCGCCGTCGCGGCGAAATCTCGGCGCGCTCAACCGCCTTGGCGCGGTCCATGTCGGCGATGTTACGTACGAAGGGGCGCGGTTCCACAAATACCGCCTGGAGACTGCCCGAGCCTGACCGTCGCGGGCCGGCGCGAGCCTGTTCCAAAATCCGGCGCGGCGAGACGACGCGGGAGATTTAGGCCCCAACATTCAAGCAATTAGAGCGCGGTCGCGAGCCTTGACGCTGCGATGCGGCGCCGCTAGGTTCCGCCGCGATTTTACCGGGGTTCGGGGTCCTCCTGAGTCCCCTCTCCAGGCACGCCCAAGGCGGAGTTTCATGTCCGATCCCGCCGGCAAGCACGACCCGTCGCCGCTGGATGAGTTTTCGTCGCGTTTGGAGGCCGCTCGAAAGGTCGCCAATCCGAACGCCGAAGACGCAGACGCGACACGCGGCCGCGCGATGGGCAAGGGGTTCCGGCTCGCGTCGGAGCTTCTCGCAGCGATGATCGTCGGCCCGGCGCTCGGTCTCGGCCTCGATCAGCTGGCGGGAACATCCCCCTGGGGGCTCGTGGGCGGCATTCTGGTTGGCTTTGCGGCTGGAATCAGGAATGTCGCGCAGACGATGAAGCAAGACCGCAAGGGCGACGAAGCCGGCGCGGAATGATTAGCGGGAAGCGGGCGGTCGGCGCCTCCTTCCGAGAGGCGCGGAAGACATGTTGAGGCAGATGGCCGCCGGTCCGATGGAGCAATTCGAGATCCATCCGCTCGTTCCCCTCACCATGGGCGGCGTCGACGTCTCCTTTACGAATTCGACCTTGTGGATGTGGATCGCGCTCGGCGCGGCCATCGCATTCTTCGGCGTCGCGACGCGCAGCCGCGCGCTGATCCCCGGCCGGCTCCAGTCTGTCGCGGAAGTGTTCTACGAATTCATCGCCGACACGGTGCGCGGCGCCATCGGCCCCGAGGGCATGAAGTTCTTTCCGTATGTGTTCACGCTGTTCATCTATATCCTGCTTGCGAACCTTCTCGGGCTGTTTCCGACGATCCCGGGCCTGCCGCACACGTTTACGACAACGAGCCACATCGCCGTCACGGCGTCGCTCGGCCTCCTGTCAATATCCATCGTCATCATCTACGGCTTTTACAAGAACGGGCTTTCCTTCCTGAAACTGTTCGTTCCCTCCGGGGTGCCTATCTGGCTGTTGCCGCTCGTCAGTCTCATCGAGATCGTTTCGTTCCTGTCGCGCCCGATAAGCCTGGCGATCCGGTTGTTCGCAAACATGCTGGCCGGCCACATCATTCTGAAGGTCTTTGCGGGCTTTATCATTTCGCTTCTCGGCGCCGGCGGCGTCTTCGGCGTCATTGCAATCTTCCCTTTCCTCGGGATCATCGCGATCACGATGCTCGAGATCCTGGTCGCGTTCCTTCAGGCTTATGTGTTCGCGATCTTGACCTGCATTTACTTAAACGACGCGGTTCACGCCGGTCACCACTAGTTTCGTCACTTTCGTTCGCGGACGGGGGCCGGCCGCAGAACGAACCCCAAGAACGGCTCAAGAGAGACCAAGGAGTTAGAAATGGACGTTGAAGCAGCGAAAATGATCGGCGCCGGCATTGCGGCGCTTCCGCTGGCGGGTGCGGGCGTCGGCCTCGGCCTGATTTTCGGCAACTTCCTCGCGGGCGCGTTCCGCAATCCGTCGGCCGCCGCCGGCAACCAGCAGACTCTGCTGCTCGCCTTCGCGCTGACGGAATTCACGGGCCTTCTCGGTTTCGTTATTGCGATGCTGATCCTGTTCGCCGTCTAGGACGACAGAACAGAACCAAATCGCTTGAACGGAACCCGATCCCATGATCCTTACGCTGACAGTCCTTGCCGAAGAGGCGGCGCACGCCGCCGAGGCCGCGCATTCTGAGGGCGGTCTCCCGCAGATGGACGTCACGACGTTCCCGAGTCAGATTTTCTGGCTGGCGGTGACGTTCGGCCTTCTTTACTGGATCATGTCGTCGCTGGTTCTGCCGCGCCTCGGCGCCGCGATCGAGGAACGCCGCGACCGCATTGCGGACGACCTCGACCGCGCCGCCGAATCAAAGCGCATGGCTGAGGAAGCCGAAGCCGCCTATAACCGCTCGCTCGCCGACGCCCGCGCCAAGGCGCAGGCGATCGCCGGCGAAACTCGGGATGAAGTGAACGCGGAAATCGCCTCGCTTCGCAAGGACGCTGAGGATACTCTGTCGTCGAAAGCCGACGCGGCCGAAGCGCGGATCGAGGAAATGAGGAGGACCGCCGCCGCCAAGGTGCGCGAGGCGGCGGCCGACACGACCCGCGCGATCGTCGAAGCGCTTATCCAGGAAACGCCTGCCGACGCTGCGGTTCACGCCGCGCTCGCTAAAGCGGCGAACGCGTAAGGACGGACCATGATCGAACTTGCGCTTATTCTGGCCGAGACCGCGGACGACGCCGCCCATGGCGGCCAAGACGTCTCCCTCCCCTTCTTCCAGGATCCGACCAATTGGGTGAGTCTTGGCTTCCTCGTCGTCGTTGCGCTGTTCGCGTGGCTCGGCGCGCACAAGAAGCTCGCTGCAGCGCTCGACAAGCGCGCGCAGGATATCGCCGACGAACTCGACCGCGCCCGCGCGCTGCGCGACGAAGCGCAGGAACTTCTGGCGAAATACCAGCGCCGGCAGCGCGAGGCGGAGGACGAGGCGGCCGCCATTATCGAGCAGGCGAAGCGCGACGCGCAGCGCCTCGCTGTTGAGGCGCGCGACAAGATCGAAGAGCAGATCGCCCGCCGCACCAGGGCGGCCGAGGACAAGATCGCCCGCATCGAAGCGCAGGCGATCGCCGACATGCGCGCGCAGACGACTGATCTCGCGATCGAGGCGGCGCGCGAGATCATCCGCTCTCGCATGGACAAGGGCGCGCAGTCCGCTCTCGCTGAGCGCGCCATCGACGAGCTTCGCACGAAGCTTCATTAGATCCGTTCGTCGGCGGAATGACGCAGCCGGCCTCTCGCCCGCGCGCTCGAACGCAGTCCGCCTCAGAATTTCGCCTTCAATGACAGGTTGAATTCCTGCGTCTGATAGAAATTCTCGTAAATCGCGTCGAATCCAAAGCCGTCGATCCGATAGCGATAACCGAAACTATTGAAGACGTCGGTCGCCGAGAAGACGATCTCGCCCCGGCCTCTC
>CALKYG010000319.1 GCA_938003575.1 uncultured Alphaproteobacteria bacterium | reverse complement strand
CATTCCGCCGGCGCTCGCCTATGGCGCCGCCGGAACGCCGGGCGGACCGATCGGCCCCAATGAAGCGCTCATTTTTGATGTTGAATTGCTCAAGGTCTCCAATCCGGAACGCAACTTCGCGGCAGCCGAGAAATTTCTGGCCGACAACGGCAGGAAAGCGGGAATCAAGACGACTGCGTCCGGCCTGCAATACGAAATCCTCGCAAAAGGCAAGACGGGCGGCAGATCCCCGACAGACGCCAATAAGGTCTCTGTCCACTACGAAGGGCGGCTTATCGACGGCACAGTGTTCGACTCGTCCTATGAGCGAGGCGAACCGATTGAGTTTCCATTGGCGCGCGTAATTCCGGGTTGGACGGAAGGCGTTCAGCTGATGAGCGAAGGCGACAAGTTTCGCTTTTTCATTCCCCCGGGCCTCGGTTATGGCGAACGCGGAACGCCGGGCGGACCAATCGGCCCCAATGAGGCGCTCATTTTTGATGTTGAACTGCTGAAAGTCGTCGACTAGGCCGTGTGCGGACGATTGAACCGCGCGGCGCCGCCGCCGCCGGATCCTCATTGCATTGAGGCTGCGCCATTTCGGATCGGCGCGCGTCACTTCGTCCGAGCTCCCTCGAAAACGGCGGAACCGGCGCAAGCGAAACGAGGCAGGAACATTTCAGGCCGACCTTCCTTATTCGTGAACAGGCCATTTCAATTGCGCTTGTTTCGCGTGCTTTCGGTCCCGTTTGGTGAAACGCACAGCCTGATGCGTCCTATCCGCCGGCGAGGCGGCTGTCCGCGAACGTTTAATCGTCAATCATGATGCTGATGCTGACCTGATAGCTGGATCATGATGACGCGAATCCCGCCGCCTGAGATCAATTTTTTTGTGCGAGCACGCTCGAACCCCTGCTGAAGACGAAATAGGCGACGAGTCCAATCGCCATCCAGATGAAGAAGCGCGTCTGCGTTATCGCTGGAAGACTGATGAAGAGATAAAGGCAGCCGAGAATTGCAAGCGGCGCAACAATGAATGCGAAGGGCGTCTTGAAAGGGCGCTCGCGCGACGGTTCACGGACTCTGAGAATCATCAGCGCTGCCGCTGTCGCGATGAACGCCGCGAGTGTGCCGGCGTTTGCAAGTTCGGCGATCGTCGCGAGCGGCAGGATGCCGGCGATCAGCGCGCAGACAACGCCCGTGATGATCGTCATGGCGACGGGCGCGCCGCTTTTTTCATGAACTCTGCCGAGCTCGCGAGGCAGCAATCCGTCGCGCGCCATGACGAAGAAAATGCGGCTCTGGCCGTACATAAAGGCGAGAATGACGGTCGGAAGCGCGACGACCGCCGCGGCTGCGATCAGGGCCGCTGACTTTCCATGCCCAAGCGTCCGCATGATGTGCGCCAGCGGCTCGCCGCTGGCGGCGAAATCCTTGAACGGCATGGCGCCGACGGCAGCCGCTGCAACAGTCATGTAAATGACCGTACAGGCCAGCATCGATCCAATTATTCCTATAGAGAGGTTCCGGCCAGGATCTCTGGTTTCCTCGGCGGCTGTCGAGACCGCGTCAAAACCGTAAAAGGCGAAAAAGATTATTGCAGCGGCAGACATGATTCCCCGGTCCGCACCATTGGCGTCGACATGGGCTGCGAAGCCATAGGGCGAAAACGGCTGGAAATTTTCGGCGTTGAAGGCAGGCAGAGCCAGCGCGACGAAAACGGCCAAAGCGGCGATCTTGATGACGACAAGCACGCTGTTGACATTGGCGCTCTCCCGAGTGCCGATCAGCAACATCCCGGTGACGGCGGCGACAATCAGGATCGCCGGCACATTGACGAGGCCGCCGCTCGCCGGTCCGCCTGTCAATGCGGACGGCAGATCGAGACCGACTCCATGCAGAAATCCGACAGCATAGCCGGACCAGCCGACGGCAACCGCCGAGCAGACGACGGAATATTCAAGGATCAGCGCCCAGCCTATTATCCAGGCGACAAGCTCGCCCATCGATGCATATGAATAGGTGTAGGCGCTTCCGGACGCGGGCATCATGGTTGCGAGCTCGGCGTAGGCGAGCGCCGCGAAGGCGCAAACCGCGCCGGCGATGGCGAATGACACAATGACAGCCGGCCCCGCGCGCTCGGCGCCGACGCCGACCAGCGTATAGATGCCGGTGCCGACAATCGCGCCGACGCCGAGCAAGACTAGGTGCCATGCGGACAAAGTCGGACGCAGGCGATCAGGCGCCGAGTGATCGATGAGCTGGTCAATTGGCTTGCGCCTGAAGAGTTCTTTCATTCGCCGCTCCGAATGGTTGCCTGGCGCGACTGTCGGCCGGTTTTCCCATCGGGCGCAAGAGCGCGGAGGGGCAGGCGTAGCGTCATGGGCGCTTAGGGTGTAAAGGCGATCCATGGTTTCAAGACTTGACCGCTTGCAATGCGCGGAACGCATGGCCGGGTTGGACGGCTGGACGTTGGCCGAGGACTGCCTCTCGATTCGGCGCGCCTTCAGTTTCGTCGACTTCAACGCGGCTTTCGGCTTCATGACGCGGGTCGCGATGCTCGCCGAGACGTCAGATCATCACCCGGAATGGTCAAATGTCTATAATCGTGTGGAGATCAGGCTTACGACCCATGAGGCGGGAGGCCTTACTGACCGGGATTTCCGTCTTGCGGCGGCGATCAACCGGATCGCGTCACAATAATGCCGCGGCGGCGCCTTTGTGACGCCCGGCGAAGCTCGCTAAGGTCCCTTGAACGAACACCGGGAAGAGGAAAATGGCAATAATCGCCCTTGTCGATGACGACGCGAACATCCTGACGTCGGTTTCAATGGCCCTTGAGGCCGAAGGCCATACTGTCAAGACTTTTGAAGAGGGGGCGTCTGCGCTCGCCGAAATCACCGCGACGCCGCCCGACCTTGTCATTTCCGACATCAAGATGCCGACCATGGATGGAATGGAGCTGCTGCGGCGCATCCGCCAGGCGTCGGATCTGCCGCTTATTTTCCTGACGTCGAAAGACGAGGAGATCGATGAGGTTCTCGGTCTCACCATGGGGGCGGACGATTATGTGAAGAAACCGTTTTCGCAGCGTCTGCTTCTCGAGCGGGTGAAGGCAGTCCTGCGGCGGCGAAACGCCGCCCCGACCCCCACGAAAGAGGAAGAGAAACAGATCATTCGCCGGTCTAGCCTGACGCTTGATCCCATGCGCCACGCCTGTTTGTGGAAGGGCGAACCCGTGACTCTGACGGTTACGGAGTTTTTGATCCTTGAGTCGCTTGCGCAACGGCCCGGATTCGTCAAGAGCCGCGATGCGTTGATGGATGCCGCTTACGATGATCAGGTCTATGTGGACGACCGCACAATCGACAGTCATATCAAGCGAATCAGAAAGAAATTCCGTGTAGTCGATCCGGAGTTTGACGCCATCGAGACTCTGTACGGCGTCGGCTACAAATATAAGGAGAGCTGAACGAGTTGATGAAGGAGGGGGCGGCCAAGCGACCGCGCAGACCCTCACGGCTTGAGGGGGGCGGCGTCGCCGTGTCGCGGCTGACGCTGACGATCGTCCTCGCCAACTTCATCGGCCTCGTCATCCTTCTCGTTGGATCTTTCGGCGTCACCCAATATCGCGACGGCCTCGTTGCGGCGAAGCTTGAGGGCGTCCGCGCGCAGGCCCAGCTGTTCGCTGACGTGCTTGCGCAGGCCGCAGTCACCGAAACCGACTGCGATGGGGCTGCCGCGGCGGGCGATGATGACGTCGGCATATGCAGCCACACGTTGTCTGAGTCTGATGTCAATGAGGTGTTCAACCGCGTCTGGGACAGCTTTGAGGGGCGCGTTCGCATTTTCAACGCCCCCCGATCCGGAGATTCGCCAATCGTCAAGGATGCAGGTTCGCTGCTTATTGACGACGTTATGCTGCGCGAAGATGAGATTGTCGTTGAGCAGCTGGCGCCGGTCGAAGGCGCGCGGGCTGATAACGCCTTCTGGAAGCTCGGACAAACGTCGAGGAGCATTCTGGAACGGTTTTTGACCGGCGGCTACCGCAGAGATGCGGCGCAAAGAACGATCGAAGATGAATTGAACGAAGCCCTCGCTTCCTCGCCGTTCGCTGAAGAGCGCGGCGCAACGTCGGTCCGGTTCAATGAAGATGGCGAGCTTGTCGCCTCGGTTTCAGTGCCGATCCGGCGCGTTCAGGCGATTTACGGACTTGTCACGGCGGAAACCGGCGGAATAGAGGAACTCGTCTCCGAGGCGCGCCTCGCCATTTTACCCTTCTTCGGCCTTGCATGCGCCGCCGCGATCCTGACGTCATTGCTTTTGACGGCGGCGATCGTTCAACCAATTCGCCATCTAGCGCTTGCAGCCGATAGAGTGAGAGAGGGAATTGCCGCGGCCGGACGCGCGCGCATTCCTGATTTCACTCACAGGAACGACGAAATCGGCGAGCTGTCAGCCTCATTGCGCGCCATGACTCAAGCGATATACGCCCGAATTGAAGCGATCGAGAGTTTTGCCGCCGACGTATCTCACGAATTGAAGAATCCGCTGACGTCGATTCGCAGCGCAACGGAAACGCTTGAAATTGCGACGAAGCCTGAAGCCCGGGAAAAGCTGATGGACGTCATCAAGAAAGATGTCGCCCGAATGGATCGCCTGATCACGGATATTTCGAACGCGTCAAGACTTGACGCGGAGCTTGCCCGCGAAGCGCGAGAGGCTGTCGATATCAGAAAGCTCCTCACCGATATCGCCGAACTGTACAGAATGACGGGCAAGGACAAAGAGGCGCGCGTGAGTTTTGATCCTTCAGGGTCGCCCATCTATCTGTTCGGAAACGCCACTGCGCTGAGTCAGGTTTTCAGAAACCTGATCGATAACGCCAGGTCGTTTTCGCCGCCCGGCGGTGAAGTTCGCGTCTATGTTTCACCGCCGACGGAACGTCATCGAAGCGCCCAGATTATTGTTGACGATGACGGCCCTGGAATACCGCCCGATGCGCTGGAGAAGATTTTTTCGAGATTTTACACCAAGCGCCCGCAAGGATCGGCATTCGGCAATAATTCAGGGCTCGGGCTCGCGATTTCTCGCCAGATTGTCGCGAGTCACGGCGGCGTAATCTGGGCGGAGAACCGGACGGACGAGGCCGGCGCCGTATGCGGCGCTCGTTTTGTCGTCGAGTTGCCGACCGCATGAGTCCCGCCTTGATTCACGCAACGACTGTCGCGCTTGCCGTCGATGCGGACGGACCGCTTGCAGGATTGGCGATACTCGGCCCGACAGGATCCGGAAAATCCCTGTTGGCGCTTTCGCTGATCGACGGGTGCCGGTATTCCCGAACATTGCTGGTGGCTGACGACGCCACCATCATCACGGCTGAGGGCGACAAACTCGTCGCCAGTGCGCCGGATCGCGTTAAAGGTCTGCTCGAGGTAAGAGGATACGGACCAGCGCCCCTGAAGTCGCACTCAGGCGTCCCGTTGCTTCTTGCGCTCAATCTTGCGGATTGCGCCGCCAGGATGCCGGAACGCAGTCTTCTGCAGCCGATCGCCGGCGGCCCCGGCATTCCGATGTTCCCTTTCGTCTGGGCGGGGCAGGAAGGGAGCGCGCCTCACCGCGCCCGTAAGATGGCCGTAGCGATTTTGAATGGACAAATCCTATGATGTGCGCAGGATAAGGGCGCACAGAAGATTGCAGAGGAAGAATGATCGGGCTCGTAATAGTGACGCATGGATCTCTGGCCGAGCATTTTCTTGCGGCCATGGAGCATGTCGTCGGTCCGCAAGAAAAAGTGGAAACTGTCTCGATCGGAGCGGACGACGACATGGAAAAGCGCCGGGCCGATATCGTGTCGGCCGCTGCGCGTGTGGACGGCGGCGCAGGCGTCATCATTCTTACCGACATGTTCGGCGGCACGCCGTCTAATCTCGCGATTTCCGTCATGGAGAAGGCGAATGCGGAAGTGATCGCCGGCGTCAATTTGCCGATGTTGATCAAGCTGGCTTCAATTCGGGGGGACAAGCCATTGAAGGAGGCGGTCGCCGCAGCGCATGAGGCGGGACGGAAATATATCAACGTCGCGTCCTGGGTGCTCGGCGGCGAGGGCGCTTGACCCCTCGCGCGTCCCAATCCGATGATTCGGCATCGGCGGTCGTGA
Organism: uncultured Alphaproteobacteria bacterium; assembly: GCA_938003575.1. Taxonomy (GTDB): domain Bacteria; phylum Pseudomonadota; class Alphaproteobacteria; order Caulobacterales; family Parvularculaceae; genus Amphiplicatus. The sequence goes on along the minus strand of CALKYG010000319.1, from coordinate 10,889 downwards.
CGATTGTCAACCGCCGCGGACTTCACGCACGGGCATCTGCGAAATTTTGCGCTGTCGCGGGATCATTTGACGCGAAAATCACCGTAACCAAAGACTCAATCACTGTCGGCGGCCGTTCAATCATGGGGCTGCTTATGCTGGGTGCGGGGCTTGGCTCCGCCATCGAGCTTGAAGCCAAGGGCCCTCAAGCCGCTGAAGCGATCGATACGCTGAAAAAACTCATCGCCGACAAGTTCGGCGAGGGAGAGTGACGGGAAACTACGCAATGCGTCAGGAGGCCCGCCCGGCAGGCCCGGCGACGCCATTCGCAATATCCTGAATCGTGACAGGCTGGCCGTTTCTCAGACGTTCGCCGCCGCGAACGACAACCTTGTCTCCGGCGCTTACGTCGCCGATCACCTCGATCAACGAGCCTTCAGCGGCGCCAAGTTCGACGTCAACCTGTTTGGCGAGACCGCCTTCGGCGACGACGAATACGCTGACGCTGTTCGCGCGCAAGATCAGGGCGTCCCGATTGACGGCCACGACGCGCTTCGGCGCCGAGCGAGGGAGGCTGACCTGCACCGCCGATCCGATATGCCAGTTGGTTTTCGGCAAAACGAGTCGCAATTCAAGCGTCCTGCTAATCGTGTCTCCGACCGGGACAACGGCGCGTACGCGCGCGTTGAGCGATTCCGCGCCGTTTGTAACCGAGATCAGGTCGCCTTCGTCAACCGCTGTGAGAAGGGAGTCCGGCGCGCGCGCGGTGACTTCCAACTCTTCCGTATTCACCAGCCGCGCAACAGCACCTCCAGGATTCACGAATTCGCCGACCTCGACGCCGCGGGCGGCAATCCTTCCGGAAAACGGCGCCGTCACCTGCGTGCGCTCCAAAGCGGTTTCCGCGCGTCGCAGCGCAACGCGGGCGCGTTCGAGATTCTGCAGCGCCTCGTCGCGGTCGGCGCGCATCTGATCGAGGGAGGCTTCTGATTCGCCGCCCTCCTCGCCAAGCCCTTCATGCCGTTCGACAAGTCTCGACAAATAATCCGCGCGAGCCGCGAGGCGTTTAACATCCGCGCGGCTTTCATCCCGTTGCAGAATTGCGTCGGCAGGGTCGATCCGCGCGATAATGTCGCCTGCGGATACTTCTGCGCCGACATCGGCGACCCAGAGAATCTTCCCAGCCGTCGCCGCCGCGATGAGACTGTCGCTGACGCTGACCACTGATCCCGGCGCTTCGGAGTGCGGCGCGAGTTCAGTAAGCACCGCCTCGGCCACCCTGACGTCTGCGGGCGGCGGCCCGGCGGGGGCGGCTTCAGCCGCCGCATTCGACTTCTGGCCGGAAGCGCCGATAAAAAACGCCGCGCCGCCGGCTGCGGTGAAGAGAACGCCGGCTATGGCTGCTAGTCTGAACGGGCGTCTGGAGGTCAGTCTCATCATGACGGGGTGTCCCTATTCAGCGGGCTGAAGGATCAAGGTCTCGCCCTTGACCCTTTTTCTCGCAGCGCCGAGCTGGAGCAGCGCCGGCATCAGTAGAAGCGTGAAGAGCGTCGATATCATCATCCCCCCGAAAATGACGGTGGCGAGGCCGCGATAAATCTGCGCTCCCTCCCCGGGGGCGATGATGAGCGGAAGCATGCCCATGAGCGTCGTCGCGGTCGTCATGAAGATCGGCCGGGTTCTCAACCGAAGGGCTTCAAGAACCGCGTCCTCGCGCGACTTTCCTTCCGCTTCAGACTGCCGCGTTTGCTCGACGAGAAGGATTGCGTTGTTCACGACAATTCCGAGCAGGATGATGAATCCGATCATGCCGAGAAGGTCGAGCGGCGTTTGGTGAACCATATTAAGGATGCGAATTGCAATGACGCCGCCGACCGCGGCCATGGGCAGCGCTACAATGACGATTGCGGCGTCCCGAACGGATTTGAACAGCGCAGCCATAACCAGAAACAGGATTGCGATCGCGAGAAGGAAATTTCCGCCAAGGTTGGACACCGCACGCTTGAGACTGTCCGCCTCTCCGGCGTATTTTAGTGAAGCGCCCGCGGGCAGCGTCTCGTAGATCTGTTCTTCGGCGCCGTCCTTCAAAGCTTCGACGATGTCGCCGAGCGCCATTCCTTCCGGCGCAATCACGCCGAGTGATATGGTCCGTCGCCCGTCGATACGGCTGATTTGCTGCGGGCCGACGCTGCGTTCAATTGTTGCAAGGTCGCCCAACGGAACGATTGAGCCGGAGGGCGTCGAAATCGGCACGGTCGACAGATATTCGGGCTCGCCCCATTCCTTGGACTGGAGCAGGATGTCGATTCGCGAATCCTCGTGAAAAAACTCGCCGAGCCACAGCCCGTCTCCAAGAGCGCGCAGCGCGCTGGCGACGCTTTCGCGCGTCATGCCGACTTCCGCAATCCGCCGATCGTTTGGAATCAGCTTGATCTCGGGATTGACAATCTGCGGATCGGGATTGGGCCAAACGGAAGATCCCGGTATTGCGGCGGTAATAATATCCATGACTGCGGGCACGGAATTGAGCAGCGCATCGTAATCGGCGGCTTGAAGATCAATTCTGATGTCGCCGCCGCCGCCGAATTCCGCAAAAAGGTCGCCCTGCCGGGCGAAGACGCGCGTATCCGGAAAGCCGGTGAGAATTTCCTCGTTCACCAGCCTTTCCAGCTCGGCCATTTTCGATTGCACTTTCGGCCGCACGCCGATGCTGCCGCCCCATGATCCCGAGAACAGGTAATAATTGAGCAGCGCCGGCTCCTTTTCGCCCTTCATGTACGGGTCAAGGCGCTTGACCACGACGTCTGCGAACTCCTCCCTAATCATGTCGGCGCTGGCGCCTGACGGGAAGGATACTTGGGCGTCAATCGCGGCGCGCTTGACCGGCGGCAAATAGTTCAGCGACGGAAAGAGCATCCACCCGATCGCAACGGGCGCGACCGTAAGACCCGCAATCCACGCAAGGCGCTTGCGCGGCGAGCCCGTCATGGACATCACGATCTCCGGGATCATCTCAAAAATTGACGCCTTGGCGATTTTGCTTGGAGCCTTCTTTTTCTCTTTCATGAAAATCGAGGCGCCCAGCGGCAGGACTGTCGCCGCAACAATGAGACTGAATGATACGGCGACGGCGATTGTCAGGGCCAGATCCGCGAATAATTGCCCTTCGACATCCTCAAAAAACATGATCGGCAGAAAAACGGCGATCGTCGTGACGGTTGAAGCGAAGAGCGCGCCGAACACCTGTTTGACGGCGGCCGCGGCCGCTTCCTTCGGTTCGCGGCCTTCATCGCGCATGCGCACGAAGTTTTCGAGAACGACGATGGCGGCGTCGAGCACCATTCCCGTCGCAAAAGCGAGTCCGGCGAGGGAAATGACGTTTATCGACCTTCCAGTCATGTTGAGGAAGACGATCGTTGAGGCGAGGCAAACCGGAATCGCCGCCGCGATCAGCAGCGTCGCCGTCGTCCGGCGCAGGAAAGCCCATAAAACGGCTGTCGCGAGGATGACGCCGAGAACGAGATTGCCCGTCAACATCGACAAGGCGTTCTTGATGAAGAGCGATGGGTCGAAACTCTTGTGTACCGCATAGCCCATTTGCGCCAGCGGGCCGTTGTTCAGCTCATTGATTTTCTCGGTGATCGCATCGATTGCGGCAAGAGTGTTTGATCCCGGCTCCCTGATGACGCGCATGCCGATCGCCGGATTTCCGTTCTGGTAAACGACGCCGCCGCCCCGATTATTCACAACTGAAACATCGGCCACGTCGGCGAGGCGAATGGGAGAGCCGTCTCTCCATGCGAGTATCGTCTGGCCGAGCTGACCTGCGCCGTAGCGGCCCTCAAATCGGACCGTGTAATTTCGACGTCCGACTTCAACCGACCCTCCAGTTACGTCGGTTGAGCGATTTACGGTCCGCGCGACGTCATCGATCGTGACGCCAAGCTGAGCGAGGCGAAACGGGTCGAATGTGATTCTGACAATTTCCTCTCCGTCATCTGAATTGATGTCGATGCCTGCGACGCCTTCAATCGCTTCCAATTCAGGCGCAATTCGCGCTCGCGCGAACTCAGTCATGCTGACGGATGCGTTGTCGGCTCCGGGCAGGCGCTGAAGGAAAAGAAAGATCAGAGTATCGCCGGCGTTCCCGCCGCCGAAATCGCCGACCGATGGGCGGTCGGCCTCCGCCGGCAGGCCGCGCACGCGTTGAAGGCGGCTCGTGACTTCCGTCAGCGCCTTGTCCATGTCGGTTCCGAGCGCGAATTCGAGCTGGACGAAGCCGCCGCCGGAATTGGACCAGGACTGCATTGACTTCAGTCCGGGAATCCCGCGCAGCTCTCGCTCTACCGGCTCAATGATTTCGCTTTCGACCTCGCGCGGACTTGCGGCGCGCCATCCCGTCCAGATGCCCAACACCGGTCGTTCGATGTTAGGCAGCAATTGAATTGGAAGACGTTGAACCGATATGACCGCGAGGAGCGCAATTAACGCAAGGACGACGCCGACGGCTGCCGGATTCCTGAGGCAAAGCCTGGTCAATCCCATCATTCGCTCCCTGAATCGACATGCGGCTTTTGAAGCGCGACAAGTGTCGCGTCACATAAACTCCTTCAGAGACGATCAAGGCAAGGGGCCCTTGGGCGCATTTCGACCAAAGGCATTGCTGATGCGACAAGCGGAAAATCAGGAGTGACGAACCGGGCTGCTAGGGTGCGGGTTGCCGCTCGTCCAAGTCCTTTAACATTCTATTCACTTCTTCAATTTGAAGATCGAATTGACGCCTAGCCGCGTCATGCGCGCGCTTGCTGATTTCCATGTTCCGTTCAAGCTGTCGACGCTGCTCCCGTATCTCCGCGAGCGCAGCCGCCAGCTCCTCTCGCGGGATGTCAGCGCTTTCCAGGTCCCGCTTTGCGGCGTCAAGGTCAGAAAACGCGTCTTCGAGTTCACGGCGCATGCCATCCGCGATAGCGGCCCGGGCTTTTTCCAGGGCGTTGCGCTGAATCAAAAGATGTTCGCGGCGGCTTGCTTCGAATTCCTCGCGAATGTCTGCGAGGTCCTGGCCCCAGCTCTCGAATTTCGGCGTGGCGGCGCCGTCTGTTTTACTTTCCGGCCCTAATCCAAACTTTTTCTGCTCAAGGCGCCATTTCTCTCGTTGCTGCGCCGCTTCCTTCCGCCACCTTTCCGCCTGCTTGCGCAAATCGGCGACGGCCTTGCGGAACTCCGACCGCTGCGCCGCCGACATCGGCTCATCGCTGGAGAACCGGTAAACTGCGTCCCCGTTCTTGAGGGTGACCTGATAGGATCCGTCGATTTCGCCGTTGGCGGCCCCGAGCAAGCGCCTCTCCAGATATTCCGCCGTCGCCGTCGCCAGGAGGCTGCCGTCGAAGGCGTCGCCGTCGACGCTCGAACGGGCAGGAGCCGAAGGCGCATTCTTGAACGAAAATTCGCTGACATCCGGCGCGACGGGCGCCGGCGCCGCTGCCGGCGACGGCGTTTCAGGAATCACGGGCCGCGGCGCTATTGGCGGCGTCGGGGCTTCCGAATTCGCCGCTTCAGGAGCGATCGCCGCCGCTGCTGTCGCCGGCGCTGGCGCTTCGGGCGCGGCGCCAGCTCCTGCGACGACCCGAACAGGATCGATCGCTTCGCCATTGCGTAAAGTCTCAAAATGGAGATGAGGACCCGTGACTGTTCCGGAATCGCCGACTTTAGCGATCACGTCTCCGGCTTTTATAGTCTGGCCCTTTTTGACCGAATAGCTGTCAAGATGCGCATAGCGGGTGACTAGGCCGCGACCATGATCCACCACCACGACTTTGCCCCATGACGGCCGGTCATTGTAATAGTCAGTAGCCTCAGTGACGACGCCGTCGCCGGGAGCAATTATCTTCGCACCCTTAGGCGCTTTTATATCGAGTCCATCGTGGCGCGGATCTTCGGCGCTTTCCGTTGCGCGCGATTTTTCCCCGAACGCCTGTGTGATGCTTCCCGTCACCGGAAAATTACGAAGAGATATCCTGCGATCGGCGGCGCTCTCCGGGTCGACCGCCAGCGCAGCCTGGCCCAGCGAAACCAGCGCAACAGTTGAAGCTGCGGCTGAAAGCAGGAGACGTTTGCCGATCGGCGTGCGCCTCTCCGGTTCAGGCGAGAGAATCGAGTTCAGACGCTTGCGCCGGCCGTTGCGGTCCGACGGCGTGAATGAGGGCGTCAGCGCCGGTTGGGCGTTCAACTTGTATGCTGCAAACTTCAGGCCTTCGACAAAACACGCAGCGTATGCGCGTCGATCGACGCCGGCCCCAAGGACCAGCGCATCGGCGCTCTTTTCCGCCGCCAGCTCAGCATTTGACGCGATGCGCGCGACAAGCGGATTGAACCAGAAAAGAACGCGGGCAAGCTGCGTGGCGGTGAAAAGTCGGGTGTCGCCGCGACGCACATGCGCCAGCTCGTGCGCGCACATCAAGACGAGATCGTCCGAGGAGACGCGGGTCTCGATGCCTTGAGGTATGAGAATCGTGTGCCGCATGACGCCGGTGATGCATACGCTCGAAACATGGCGCGATCGCTTGACCGCCGGCATCCGCGCATTAAGGCGCGCCGCCCACTCTTCAATTCGGCCGAGGAGCCGGCTGTCTCTCACAAATTCTGCTCTGGCGACGGCGAACCGCAGTCCTCCCTGCCGCGCCGCCCAGAGAAAAAGACTGAGAAAGACGCCATAAACATAAATAAGCGCGGCGGCGCCGATCACCTGTTCCGTTGAGATTGACAAGGACCGCTCTTCGTTGTTTGCAGCCGTTAAAAGCATGCTGGGAGCCGCCGCCGACCACTCTAGCGATCGCTCAACGGGCATCGGCGTCTCGCGCAGCGAAATCCCGAAAGCCGCGAGCGTCGGTGCGGCAAGCGAGGGAAGAATTGCAAACAGCAAAGCCGCCGCCCAGAGCCGTTCGGCTGATCTTATCGATGCGGCGCTCTCGATTCCACGTGCGCCGACGAGCAGAATCCCGGCCCAAACGAGCGATGCAATAAGGCAGATCAACAGCGCTTCCGCCTGATATTGCGTGAATCCGACGAAACCGCTCATTTTCGATTCTCCGATTTGAGGATCTTTTCGAGCTCTTCAATTTCATCGTCAGACAGGAGTCTTGAATCTGCGAACATGACGGCCGACGGGGTCGCGTCCAGTTCGAGAACGCGGTCGGAAAAGTCGAGGATCATTCGTGAAAGGAGCGCAACTTTTCCGATTGCTGCGGAATAGACATTTACGCCGTCCGAGGATTTTTTCTTGAGGAGGCCTTTTTCACACATTCGTTCGATGACCGTTCGCATGGTCGAATAGGTCCAGTCGAACTCGGGAGCGACCACATCGGTTATTTCGCGCGCCGACAGCGACTTTCGCCGCCAGAGAAGCTTCAGCACGGCGAGCTCTGGTTTGGTCGGCTGCAGCGACGGATCGACGGCCATTGCATTTCTCCGGATTTGGCTTGGGCTGGCGACATATGTAGCGCATTGTTACATATGTCGCAACCCGGGCGGATCCGGTTTTCTCGCCATTATTGCTGATCTGCTGCGTCCGTGACTATTGCATTGCGGCAAAGCGCAGGCCTGACGCGGCGGTCCGTGCGGCGCCTCGGTTAACGCGATTTTCAACCCCCCGTGCGCAAGCTCTTCATTTGCAGCGTCGCGGGAGAGACGCGATATGAGCGATCAGAATAAGACAGGCGTCGGCAAAAGGCAGGCGCGCAGAAAGACGGACCCGATCGATCTCGTCAACCTTGAGGAGAGGCGGCGGTCGGTCCGCGCGCCGACATTCAAGGCCGGAGAAATAATCCTGGAGGACGGGACCGCCCTTGATTGCGTCGTGCGCAATGTCAGCGACAGCGGCTGCCTCATCAAGATCGAGAACGCCAACGCGTTGCCTGAGGAAATTCTCGTCAAGATTGACCTTGGCAAATGCGCTCGCCGCGCGACGATCATCTGGCGGGCGACATCGCTCGCCGGCGCGATGTTTCTTCAAGAGCCGAGTTGAACGGAACTGACAGCGTTCAGGATTCGGGCGATCTCATGGGGTTTAGAAAGCCGATGATCGCCGGATTTTATCAGCAGCAGCTCGACGTTCTGCGACCTTAGAAGGTTCGCGAATTTCAACGCATGTCGCCAGGGCACATCGGGGTCAGCCATGCCCTGGATTATCCGTACAGGACATTCGACATCAATCGCGCCGCCGAGGATCAGATGCTTGCGGCCGTCTTCGATCAAGGCGCGCGTGATGATGTTTGGTTCGCTTGAATACTGAGACTTTTCAACATATTCCCCATCTCGCAGGATCGCTGCGCGTTCGCCGTCCGTCAGCGCTTTCCAGACAAGCTCTTCCGTGAAATCGGGCGCTGGCGCGATGAATACCGCGCCGGCGATGCGATTCTTCAAGACCGGAATCGCGAGAGCCGCGATCCACCCGCCCATGGAGGATCCGACGACGATCAACGGCCCCGCGGTCAGACGTTCAATTGCGGCCCGCGCATCCGCGAGCCACGCCGAAATCGTACCCGACCGGAAGTCTCCGTCGGATTCGCCGTGCCCGGAATAATCGAAACGAAGGAACGCCCGCCGGTTCTGCGCCGCCCAGGCCGCCAGCGCTTCAGCTTTTGTTCCCTTCATGTCTGAGCGGAACCCGCCAAGCCAGACGACTGCGGGTCCCGAACCATCCAGCTTGCGGTAGGCGAGCCGGCCGTTCGGGCCGTCGATGCGCCCAAATTCTTCTTCCATCGGCTTGATCTTCTTTTCGTCCTCTCGCTTAAGATGGCTTGGGTGCGGATTGAAAGCCACCGTTGAATCCATGCGGCTCGAAAAGACAGTCTTGCAGGTCGTGCCTGCTTTGGATGAAGGCGGCGCTGAGCGCACGACGGTTGAGATCGCCCGCGCAATTATTGGGGCCGGCGGCAGGGCGCTTGTTGCGAGTTCGGGCGGAAGGCTTGTTGACGAGATCAAGAAAGCCGGCGGCGGCTTTTTCGAAATGCCCGCTCATTCGAAAAATCCGGTTTCGATCATGGCCAATCGCGGAAGATTGATCGATCTCATCAAGAGGGAGCGGGTGGACATCGTCCACGCACGAAGCCGGGCCCCGGCCTGGAGCGCGTTGTTCGCGGCCCGGGCGAGCCGTGTCCCCCTGGTCACCACATATCATGGCGCTTACCGCGCCCAGTCCCCTCTCAAGAAGATCTACAATTCGTCGATGGCGCGGGGCGACCTTGTGATCGCAAATTCCGAGTTTACCGCGGCGGCGATCCGATCCTCCTATCCAAATGTGAAGAATATGAGAGTTATTCCTCGCGGCGCGGATCTGGGGGAATTCAACCCTTTAGGGATTTCGGAAAGCCGGATTTCCCGCTTGAGGAACTGCTGGGGCCTGTCGGGTCCTCCGGGCGGGCTCATCCTCCTGTTGCCGGGCAGGCTGACCGACTGGAAAGGGCATAGGCTTGCGATCGATGCGGTCGCCGGCCTGGTAAAAGGGACCACCGCCGCGTCTGGCGTTTCTCCTCCTTTCCAGTTAATTTTTGCGGGGGATGAAGAAGGGCGGGGGAATTTCGCCCGGGACCTCATGCGTAGGGTTGGCGAGTTGGGGCTTCAGGAAATGGTTCGTTGGGTCGGACATTGCGATGACATGCCGGCGGCCTATTTGCTGGCCGACATCATTCTGTCGCCGGCGACGAGGCCGGAGGCTTTCGGCCGAATCGCGGTCGAAGCCGGAGCCATGGAACGGGTCGTCATCGCCGCTGATCACGGCGGCGCGCGGGAAACTGTAATCGATCGAGAAACCGGCTTCCTTGCACAACCCGGATCGGTCGAGTCGCTGGCGTCGGCGATTTTATCCGCTTCAGCTCTGGGGGACAGCGGGCGCCGCGCTATGGGCGCGCGCGCGCGGCAATGGGTCGCTCGCCGTTTTTCGACGGACGCGATGACGCGGGCGACGATTGAGGGATATCAGGACCTGCTTTCGGGGACGAGCGGGGTTCAATGACTGGCCGCGGTCAGAACATCCTGGTTATCAAGACCGATGGTCTTGCGGCTTTTGTCGCCGCCGAGCCTTTATATGAGGCGATCCGCGCCGCGCATCCCGGTGCGCGCATTTCCCTTCTTACGCAAAATCATCTCCAGCGCGTCGCGCGAGCCTCACCCTATTTCGATCAGGTTGCCGCGATGCCCGATTTTCGCGATCCGGAGGCGAAGAAGGCGTTCGTCAAACAAGTGAAAGCGTCGCATTTCGCCTACATTTACGACCTGGCGGCGAATGAAGACGCGAAGAGGCTTTATTCCGCGCTCGGTTTGTTCCGGCCGAAATGGCGGTCCGTGGCGCCGGCTTCCCGCTCTGCGCGCAAGCGGGGCGCCCCCGAAGAGGGTCTCCCCGACACATCGCGGTTCTCCGCCGCCGTAGGACTTAGCGCGCCGGAGCGCCTGCCGAATTTCAGCTGGGCGCTCGCGTCGCGTAAGGATTCCGCCAACATGCAACCGTCATGGTTCGGCGTTTCGGGGGTGTACGGCCTTCTCATGCCCGGCATTGATGAGACCCGCCGGTGGCCGGCCGCGCGCTACGCTGAATTCGCCCGGATGATGGCGAGACGCGGCGTGATGCCGGTTATGATTGGTCCGAAGGAGTTACATTCCTTTGCGGACGAAGTCGCCCATGCCGCGCCTGAGCTTGTCGACATTACGGGCAAGGCCGACCACCTGCAGCTTGTCGCGCTTGCGCAGTCCGCGGCGTTTTTCGTCAGCGACGCCGCGGAAGAGGTCCATCTTGCGGTCAGCGTCGGCTGCTGCGGCGTCCTGATACGCAAGGCCGGCGAGGAGCATTTGACCCCAAAGGGGCGGAATATCATTACGCTGACGACGCGGGAAGACATGTCGGAAGCGACGCCTGAATT
>CALKYG010000318.1 GCA_938003575.1 uncultured Alphaproteobacteria bacterium | reverse complement strand
TCGGCCAGCAGGCGACGACCTTGTCGGGCGGCGAGGCGCAGCGCGTCAAACTCGCGAAAGAGCTTTCAAAGCGCGCAACCGGCCGCACGCTTTACATATTGGACGAGCCGACGACCGGCCTGCACTTTGAAGACGTCCGGAAACTGATGGAGGTCATCCAGGAACTCGCCGACAGCGGCAACACCGTCGTCGTCATCGAGCACAATCTCGACGTCATCAAACAGGCCGACTGGATCATCGATCTCGGCCCCGAAGGCGGCGACGGCGGCGGCGAGATCGTCGCCGCGGGCGCCCCCGAAGACGTCGCCAAAGTGAAAGCGAGCTACACCGGCCAATTCCTGAAGCCGATTTTGGAAAAGGCGAAGGGCGTTAAGGGGAAGAAGAAGGTGGCTTGAGCAAAAAATGTACAAACCGAATCTGCACCTCGAGAATATCACTATTGAGCAAATTCAAACGCTGATCGATGACGGCATTGGAGAGAATGCACAATTAGAATACAAGGCTACGACTTATGGCTCCTCAGACTCACAGAAGAAAGAATTCCTTGCTGATGTGACTGCACTCGCGAACACCCAAGGCGGCTTAATCGTGATTGGAGTGAAAGAGGAGGAAGGCGTTGCGCGTGGCTGGGCTGACTTAGCATTAGATTTCGATCAAGAAAGTTTACGCCTTGAAGCTATATTACAGTCCGGCGTTCAACCACGCATTTGGGGCGTAAAGATCAACTCCCTGATTGACGGCGACCGTCGCGCTTTAACAGTTTATGTGCCGAAAAGCTTTGATCGACCTCATCGTGTAACCGCTTACAATTCGAATCGCTTTTATGGCCGCAATTCGAGCGGAAAATTTGAGCTTGACACAGACGAGCTTCGCAAAATGTTCAATAGCAACTTAGATTTTTTCAATCAACTTCGGAGTTTCCACCACGGTAGAATTGGCCAAATAAGGAATGGGGTCTATTCGCTCCCATTAGCTAAGGGCGGTTGCTTTGTTGTTCTCCATCTACTCAGTCCACATTTCGGGGAACCGCGCGCAGCCTTTGAGATCGAAGCGGCAATTAACAAGCAAATGGAAGGGTTTTGGCCTATGGGCCAAACTTCCGGCATGAGCACAAGGGTCAATTTTGACGGAATTCTCTTCTATTCCGCCGAGGACATTTGTTCCGGATATACTCAACTATTTCGAAATGGGTGCGTTGAGGCCGTAACGACCGAACTAATTGCAGACCGATCGCAAAAAATTCTCTATGGCAATGCATTAGAGGGCGACATTGTTTCCGCGTGCAAGCGCTATCTTAACCGACTGTCACAACTCGGCGTGAGCTTTCCTATTTACGCGATGATTTCAATTGTTGGTGTGCGCGGCGCTGTTATGTTTAGGACCGTCGACGATTCTTATCGCAGCCTTCCAGCAGGCATTGATTACGACGAATTGCGACTTCCCGAAGTCCGGATTGATAACGTTTCTGAAAAGAATGATCTTGCTTTGTCGTTTCGGCATGCATTCAATGCAATGTGGAATGCCGGTGGCTATGTTTGTTCTCCAAATTTTTCTGAAGACGGAATTTGGAAACCAAGTGATAATTACTAAAAAGGAGGGAAAGGTTGAGCGCAGCGATACCTGCCGCCGTCATCTTATTCGCTAAGGAAGGGGAAACATATGAAACGATTGCTCCTTACAAGCACGCTGATTTTCGTCGCCGGATGCGCCACCACGCAAACTGAACAAGCTACGCAATCGAGCGCGTGGCCTCGTTATGAGTATTATCAATCTGCAGATGGCTGGCGTTGGCGTTTCAAGGCAAGGAACGGCGACTGCCTTTCAGATTCCGGCCAAAGCTTTCCAAGCAAAGCGGCCATTTTATCAGCTATTGAAACTGCGCGAAATGGCGGTCCGGAACCCGCGGTCGAACGAGATTCCGGTTGCCGAAGATGACTGCACCAAGGCAGGCAGGTAGCAAGCGTAGGGGCGGGCCCGCGCACATCGATACAAGCAGACAACCTTCGTGGCGGAGGGAATGGCGGGTTACGCCTTCGGCTAACCCGCCCTACGACCAATCTCCATCATCCCGTGCGCAGCG
>CALKYG010000317.1 GCA_938003575.1 uncultured Alphaproteobacteria bacterium | reverse complement strand
CGGCGCTTTCCGGTTTTGACGACGAGGGAGCGCTCGCCTCTGTTGACCTTTTGACCCGGCTCAAAGTCAGCGTCGCGAACTTCATCAATCTCGCGGGGCTTGTCTCCGTCTCCATCGGGTTTCTCAATCTTCTTCCCATTCCGGTTCTGGACGGTGGGCACCTGATGTATTACGCCTACGAAGCCGCGGCCGGCAGACCCTTGGGGGCGAGGGCGCAGTCGATTGGCTTCAGAATGGGAATCATCCTTTTGGCGTCGTTCATGTTGTTTGTAACCTGGAACGACATCTCCAGTTTTTTCGCGGTTAAGAGCTAGGTCGGCGGCATGCGTTTCATTCGGTCGGGGTACGGCGCCGCAGGCGTCCTTTTGTTCACAATTCTCTCGGTGTTCGCTCCGGCGGCGGCGCAACCCGGCCCGGACGCGCCGGTTGCGGCCGCGCAGTTCGGCATCGCCGAGGGCGAGTTCCCGGTCATCCAGGCGATCCGTGTTTCGGGAAACCAGCGCATAGAGCCTGAAACGATCTCATCCTATCTGGTGGTGAACCCCGGCGACCGCGCCGACCCTCAGCTCCTCGACCTCGGCCTGAAGACTTTGTTCAACACCGGACTCTTCGCCGATGTGACGATGCAGATGCAGCCGGACAACTCGTTGTTGATCTCGGTGCAGGAAAATCCGATCGTCAATCGCGTCATTCTGGAGGGCAACCGGCGCGTCAAAAAGGACAAGATTGAAAAGGAAGTGCAGCTGACGGCGCGCTCTGTTTTCACCCGCGCCAAGGCGCAGTCCGACGTTCAGCGCATCATTGAGGTCTATCGTCGCGGCGGCCGTTTCGCCGCCACCGTGACGCCGAAAGTGACGCCGCTCGACCAGAACCGGGTCGATGTCATTTACGAAATCGACGAAGGTCCGAAGACTGGCGTCGCCAAGGTGAACTTCGTCGGGAACAAGCATTTTTCCAGCGCCGAGTTGCGCGGCGCGATCCTCACAAAGGAAAGCCGCTGGTGGCGGTTCTTCTCTTCGAACAGCAACTACGATCCGGACCGCCTCGAATATGAGCGCGACCTGCTGCGCCAGTTTTATTCGAAGAACGGCTACGCTGATTTTCAGGTGCTGTCTGCAGTCGCTGAACTGACGCCGGACCGGAAAGACTTCTTCATCACCTTCACGGTCGAAGAAGGCGAGAAATATTCGATTGGCGAGGTGAAAGTCAAAACGAGCCTCGCCAAGCTCGATGAAAACGCGCTTGAGCGCTTCGTTCCGATCAAGCCCGGCGACACGTTCAACGGCGAGCGCGTCGAAAAGACGACGGAATCAATCACGTTTGCGACCGGCGCAAGCGGCTACGCCTTCGTCGACGTGCAGCCGCGCCTCGACCGTCACCCTGATACGAAGACGATTGACGTGACGTTTGAGGTGAATGAGGGACCGCGCGTTTATGTCGAGCGCATCAATGTAAAGGGCAACACGCGCACGCTCGACAAGATCATCCGGCGTGAAATCCGGGTAGCCGAGGGCGACCCCTACAACAAGGTGCTGATCGACCGTTCAAAGGCGCGTGTCAAAGCGCTCGATTATTTCACGGAAGTCGAGATCGAGGACAAGCCGGGATCAGCGCCGGACCGCACGGAACTCGACGTAACCGTAAAAGAAAAGGCGACCGGTTCATTCTCGATCGGCGTCGGCGTTTCCTCTACTGAAAACTTCATCCTCGATTTCTCGATCGAGGAGCGCAATCTGATGGGCAAGGGCCAGAATCTGCGCTTCCGCGTGCAGGCGAGTTCGAGAACCCGGCTTGTCGATATCCGCTTCACGCAGCCGTATTTCCTCGACCGCAATCTCGCCGCCGGCTTCTCGATCACCAATCAACGGACGAATTTCCGCGAATCCGGGTTCGTTCGTGATCGGTACGGCTTCGGCCTCAACGCCGGCTTCCAGATTTCAGAATACTGGCGCGGCAGCGTTCAATACCAGCTCGCCCGCGACAACGTCGATCTCAACGAACAGATCTTTTCGACGACTTTCAGCGTGCCGGACGGCACGGATATTTCCGGGCTGTTCATTCCGGGCGCGACCGTTCCGGCCTTGCTGCCGGTGTACCGTGCGACAACAGTCGTGAACGGTCAGACGGTCAACATCACGACGACGGATACGACAAATCCGAACTACACGATTCTCGGCCGGCTGTTCGACGGCCTCGGCGGCACGACCGGCAACCCCCTCAGCCAGTACTCCGCGTTCATTTGCGATCTCGTCAATCAGGCGTTCACGCCAAGCTGCCAGTCGCGCGGCAAATTCCTGACCTCGCTTATCGGCTATTCAGTGGGCTACGATACGCGAGACGACCCGATCGATCCTACGCGCGGCTCCAGATTCTCGTTTGCGCAGGCGATCGCCGGTCTTGGCGGCGACGTACAATATCTCAGGTCCGAAGCGACGGGCGCGTACTATCAGCGTCTATTCGGCGGCTTCATCGGGAAGCTGCAGCTGCGCGGCGGCTACATAACGGGCTATGGCGGCGATGACGTCCGCCTCCAGGACCGGTTCTATGAAGGCGCCGACAGTTTCCGCGGGTTTGAGGTCGCCGGCATCGGACCGCGCTATCTGCAGGGTGCGGGCACCCGCGACGGAAACATTTTCGGACAGGCCATCGGCGCGAAGGTTTACGCCATCGGGACAGCGGAAATTAAGCTGCCGCTGCCGCTTCCCAAGCAATACGGCATCAGGACCTCGCTGTTTGTGGACGGCGGCACCGTCGGTCTCGTCGACGAGTCAAACAAGCAATTGA
>CALKYG010000316.1 GCA_938003575.1 uncultured Alphaproteobacteria bacterium | reverse complement strand
CGAGCGGGGGAGATTTCGCTGCCGTCGCTGTTGTTGCATGGCGGCGATGACGGACTGACATCGGTCGAGGGGTCTAAACTCCTGCACGAGCGCCTGTCCTCCCGCGACAAGACGCTGAAGATCTATGACGGGTTCTTTCACGAGATATTCAACGACCCCGGCAAGGAACGCGTGATCGCCGACATGATCGGATGGCTCGACGCTCATGCGGCATGACGGCGACAGGCGGCCTTCGCCGATCCTGATCCGGCGCGCGGCCGCAGCCGATATCGAAACGTTGCGCAATTTTGAGCGCGGCATTGTCGCCGCCGAACGTCCGTTCGACCCAACGATCATTCCGGGCGACGTGTCCTATTACGATCTGCCGGCGCTTGTGGCGTCCGATGACGCTTTTGTCGCAATCGCGGAATCCGGCGGCGCGCCGGCAGGGTGCGGCTTCGCCAGAAGGGCGGCGTCGCGCGCATTTACCGAGCCGGCCCATCACGCCTATGTCGGTCTCTTATATGTCGCGCCCCCGCATCGCGGCCAGGGAACCGCCCGAATGATCATTGAAAGACTTTCCGAATGGGCGCTCGAAAACGGCCTGGTTGAAATGAGACTTGAAGTCTATCCCGAAAATGCAAAGGCGGTTCGCGCCTATGGGCGCGCTGGCTTTTCGCCCTATATGCTCGAGATGCGGCGGCGCCTTAAGGATTGAAGGAAGCGCGTCAGCCCCGCTTTTCCTTGCCGGAAACCCTGTCGAGCCTTTTGCCGAGGCTGCGGCCGCGCCGCCAGATCGACAAGGCAAGCCCGGTCAGCACGAGCGCCGAAACGATATAGGCGGGCCAGACAAAGATCGCATAGCCGCTCATATTGAAGAAATCCGCCACCCGCTCCTCGCTGTCCGGATCGCCTGTCCGCCTTGTGTTAGAGTGAAGTGCGGGGACTTTCGAGTCCCGCGCCGCCTCCTGCGCCGCGGCCGCCAGAATGTCGCAGCAAGCCTGCGAAGTATAGCGGGGCGTGCGACCGCATAGGCGGTGGAATTCGTTCGGGAATGCGGGCTAAATGCCGGACCTGAAAGGTTTGACTGGGATCCGATGACCGCCGAATTGGGACAGTTCGCTCTCATCCTCGCGATGATGACCGCGACCATTCAGGGCGTCTTTCCGTTGGTCGGAGCAGCGCGCGGCGATGCTGCGCTGTCAGCCCTCGGCCGGTCGGCGGCGATCGCGTCTCTAACGCTCGTGGCGGCGGCGTTTGCATGCCTCATGATCGCCCACGCAACGTCAGATTTTTCCGTACTCAACGTCGTTGAGAATTCGCACACGGCCAAGCCCTTCGCCTACAAGCTGAGCGGCGTCTGGGGCAACCACGAAGGATCAATGCTGCTGTGGGCGTTGATCCTGTCTCTTTACGGCGGCGCGGTCGCGGTGTTCGCGCGCGGCGCCGGAAACGCTCTCACCGCGACTGCGCTTGCGGTTCAGGGACTTGTCGCAGCATTCTTCATCGCCTTCATCCTGTTCACGTCAAATCCCTTCGCCCGGGTTTTTCCGGCGCCGCCCGACGGAGCCGATCTCAATCCGCTGTTGCAGGATCCCGGTCTCGCATTGCATCCGCCTTTTCTCTATCTCGGCTATGTCGGATTTTCTGTGACATTTGCTTATGCGGTCGCCGGATTATTGCGGGGGCGCATTGACGCGGAATGGGCGCGAACGGTGCGCCCCTTTGCTCTGGCGGCCTGGGTGTTTCTGACGATCGGCATTGCCCTTGGTTCGTGGTGGGCCTATTACGAGCTCGGCTGGGGCGGCTTTTGGGCGTGGGATCCGGTTGAGAACGCGTCCTTCATGCCGTGGCTTGCGGGAACGGCGTTTCTTCATTCTGTTCGGGTCGTCGAAAAGCGGGAGACGCTGAAAATCTGGACGGTCCTGCTCGCGATCCTCACTTTTTCGTTGAGCCTCATCGGCGCCTTTCTGGTCAGGTCCGGCATTCTGACCTCGGTTCACGCCTTCGCCGTGGACCCGGCGCGCGGCGTCTTCATTCTGGCGATCCTGGCGATTGCGATCGGCGGATCGCTTACGGTCTTCGCATTACGCGCCTCATTGCTGACAAGCGAGTCGACCTTTCGCGCCGTCAGCCGCGAGAGCGCGATCCTGATCAACAATGTGCTTCTTGTCACGGCTTGCGGCGCCGTATTCATCGGCACGTTCTATCCGCTGTTCGTCGACATTGTCAGCGGCGAGCGCCTTTCGGTCGGTCCGCCGTTCTTTAACGCGACGTTCATGCCGGTCATGGCGGCGATGTTTTTGATTCTCGGGCCAGGCGCCGCGCTGGCGTGGAAGAAAGGCGATCTCAGATCGACGATC
Organism: uncultured Alphaproteobacteria bacterium; assembly: GCA_938003575.1. Lineage (GTDB taxonomy): Bacteria > Pseudomonadota > Alphaproteobacteria > Caulobacterales > Parvularculaceae > Amphiplicatus. The sequence continues at coordinate 7,898 of CALKYG010000316.1, read as the reverse complement.
AGCCGCATTGCTCCGGCGGTTTTGGCCGGTGTCGCCGCAATGTCGATCGCCGCCTGGATGACCTGGCCGAAAACCATCGCGGCCGCTTTCGGCGCCGGGCTCGCCGTCTGGGCGCTTGCGGCGACGCTGGCTGACCTTGCGATACGGATGAAACTGCGCTCTTCGCCGCTGAAGGAGTCCCTTGCACGGCTGTCCCGCATGCCGCGCTCCTATCTCGGCATGACGCTCGCTCATTCAGGGCTTGCCATCGTCGCGCTGGGCGTCATCGGCGCCGGCGCATGGCGGACGGAGGAAGTGCGGCTGATGAACAAGGGCGACGTCATCGCCGTGGGCGGATACGAGGCGCGCCTTGCAGATGTCGTTGAGGCGGAAGGTCCGAATTACACAAGCGAGGCGGCGATATTTGACATTGAACGAAACGGCGTCGTCGTCCGCACCATCATGGCGGAGCGGCGGTTCTACCCGGTGCGCGGCATGCAGACGACGGAGGCGGCGATCTGGACGACCCTCGCGGGCGACGTTTACCTGACGCTCGGCGAACGCTCGCCCAACGGCGCCGGACATGCCGTTCGCGCTTTCCACCATCCGCTCGTGCTTTGGATGTGGTTCGGCGCCGGCGTCATCGCGCTTGGCGGGACCGTCGCCGCGTGGGAGGGCGTGCACGCGCGAAAGAAGGCGCCGCGCGCTGCGGAAATCGCCGGGGCGGCGGCATGAAACGCCTTGTGCTCTTCGCACCCTTGATCCTGTTCGCGCTGCTCGGCGTCTATTTTGCGATCGGCCTTCAACGCGACCCGAGCCGGATTCCGTCTGTTCTCATTGACAGGCCGCTCCCGGCGTTCGACCTTCCGCCGATCGAGGGCGCGGAAAAGGGGTTCGCCTCGAGCGACCTCGAAGGTCGCGTCGCATTGATCAACATTTTCGGATCATGGTGCGCGAGCTGTCTCATCGAGCATCCTGTCCTTATGGAGATTTCCCGCACCGAAGATGTGCTCCTAGCGGGTCTCGACTGGAAAGACCCGAACGGCGGCGGCCGTCGCTGGCTTGACCTGCACGGCAACCCTTATGATTTCGTCGGCGATGATGCGGACGGCCGCGTCGCCATTGATTTCGGCGTCACCGGCGCTCCGGAGACCTTCATCGTCGACAGGAACGGCCGCATCCGCCACAAGCATGTCGGTCCGATCACCATGCGCGTCTGGCGCACCGAGCTGCGGCCGCTCATTCAAATGCTGGAAAGGGAAGGTGAGGGTGCGTAGGCTCGCCGCAATCTCCGCCGCAATCGCCCTGATCGCCGCAACGGCGCCGGTTCTCGCGGTGGAGCCCGATGAAGTGCTTGCCGATCCGGCGCTCGAAGCGCGGGCGCGCGAGATCAGCCGCGACCTTCGCTGCGTCGTCTGCCAGAGCCAGAGCATCGACGATTCAAACGCGCCGCTCGCCAAGGATATGCGGCTGCTTGTCCGCGAGCGCCTTGTCGCCGGCGACAGCGACAAGGAGATTTACGCGTTCATGGTTGCGCGCTACGGTGATTACGTATTGCTCGAACCGCCGGTGCAGGGGAATACGATCCTTCTCTGGGCTGCGCCCGCTCTCATTTTTCTTGTCGCGGCTTTCAGCGCCGGCGCCTATCTCGTTTCCATGCAGCGAGCGGATGACCGCAAACGGGAGAAGGCCGCGGCTGACAAGGGTGACGGCGCGTGGTGATATTCTGGGCGCTTGCCGCCATTCTCGCGCTGGCGGTCACGGCGATCACCGCCGCGCCGCTCCTCCGGACGGGAAAGCGGCGCGCGGCGGCGCCGGATGATCAGAGCGCGGCGCGCGCTGCGATCGCGCGGGACCGGGAATTCGGGCTGATGGACGATGACTCGGCGGCGGAATCCGCCGCCGGCGTTGATAGAATCCGCGCGGCTGAAAATTCCGCAAGCGGATCGTTTCGTCTCGGACGCATCGCCGCCGCAGCGGCGCTTGGACTTTCGCCTTTGGCGGCGGTTTTCATCTATCTGGAGGTCGGGGCGCCTGGCTTGGTCACGGTTGCAGGACGCGCGGGCGCCCCTTCGACTTTAACTAAGAATAATGCTGCTGCGGGTTCGGCGGCCGAGATCTCTGCGATGTCCGACGAAGAACGGCGCGCGATGATCGCGTCAATGGTCGATGGTCTCGCGGCGCGATTGGTGCGGTCGCCCGAAGATCCAGACGGCTGGCGAATGCTTGCGCGGTCCTATCTCGTGCTCGGCAGGGCTGACGAAAGCGCCGCCGCCTGGCGTGAGGCGTTGAAACGCTCCGACGGTTCACTCGGCGACTGGCGCCAGTTCGCTGAGTCCCTGATGGCTGGCGGGCCGGACCCGGACGGCTCGGTAAGTCAGGAGCTTGAAGACGCGCTCGCCAAGGTGCGCGAGTTTGATGCAGACGATCCGCTCGCGCTTTTCATCCTTGGGCAGGCGGCGATGAAGCGGGGCGACAAGGAAACGGCGCTCGCTCTGTGGACGCGGTTGAGAGAATTGATCCCGCCCGACGCGCCGATCGCGGGGACGCTGGACAAAATGATCGCGCAAGCGAAATAGAGACTATTGCGCCGCGGGTCCTTCCTGCTGCCACACGCCTTTTTCCTTCAATGCGTCGGCGACCTCCTTCGGCATATAGTTTTCGTCATGCTTGGCGAGAACATTGTCCGCCTTCAGAGATCCGTCCGGCGCAAAGCGTCCCTGCACGATGACGCCTTGACCCTCGCGAAAGAGGTCAGGCAGGATCCCGGCGTAGGAGACCGCTATCGTTTCCTCGCCGTCGGTGACGTTGAACGTGATTTCAGGCGCGGCGTCGTCCGCCTTCGGATAAATGACGCTGCCGGTTTCGACGAGTCCGCCAAGGCGGATCGTTGTCGCCGGCCGTTCCGCGAGCGCGGCGACGTCGCTCGGCATGTAGAAATAGGTGAGCGATTGCTTGAGCGCCGTCAGGGTAAGGCCGACCGCCGCCGCTGCAAAGACGACAATTCCGATCGCGAGGTAAAGTCGCCTTGCTTTCTTCGTCACGATTCCACCAGCACTGACCCTGTTTTAGTCTCCGCCGCTTCAAGGCGCGTCAGGCGCCGCGCCGCCAGCTCGTTCAGCATCGACTGAAGCAGCGCCGCTGCGAAGAAGACAGTGTAGGCGATCGCCATCAGGAATAAGGGCGTCAGCATCGACGGGTCAATCGACGGACCGCCTTTGCGAAAGACGCTTGCCGGCTGATGCAGGGAATTCCACCAGTCGACTGAGAATTTGATGATTGGAATGTTGACGAAGCCGACAAACGAAAGGATTGCCGCGAGCCGTGCTGCGCGCGCCTTGTCGTCAAAAGCGCGCCAGACGGCGATGTAGCCGAGATAAAGGAAAAACAAGATGAGTACGGAGGTGAGGCGCGCATCCCACACCCACCAGGCGCCCCACATCGGCTTGCCCCAGAGCGCCCCTGTAAGAAGCGCGAGAAGCGTGAAAGCCGCGCCGATCGGCGCGGTTTCCTTCGCCGCCACATCGGCGAGGGGATGTTTCCAGACGAAGCCGATGGCTGAGGCCATCGTCAGAAAGGTGTAGGTGAAGAGCGCCATCCAGGCGGCGGGCACATGCACATACATGATGCGCACGGAGTCCGATTGCTGGTAATCGGCCGGCGAATTGAACAAGGAGAAATAAAGGCCGGCGCCGAGCAGGATCACGGTCGCCCCGGCGAGCCACGGGATCGCCGGGCGCGCGAGGCGTTCAAACCGGACTGGATTTGCAAGCTCGTAAATGTTCGGCATGTCGCTCTCTCAGTCGAGGTTGGAGCGCAAGGCCGCTGCGCTGGCAAGAGGCGCAAATATCGCAGCAAACAGGGTTGAAGCCCCAAGAAGCATCAAATTCGACATGAATTGCGGGTCCCCGCCGGCGCCGGCCGTCGCTGCGCCGGATCCGAAGATGAGGATCGGCACGAAGAGCGGGCTTACGATGATCGAGATGAGAAGGCTTGCGCGGGGCAGGGACACTGTCAGCGCTGCGGCGAAAGCGCCGATAAGCGACAGGCCGGGCGTGCCGATCAGCAGCGACAGGATCAAAGGTCCGTAAGCTCCGGCTTCGAGATTGAGCAGGATCGCCAGCGCCGGGGTTGCGAGAATGAGCGGCAGGCCGGTCGACAGCCAGTGCGCCGCCGCCTTGGCGACACAGGTGACGACGAGTTCCTCGCTCGTCGCGACGATGACGTCGAGCGAACCGTCCTCGCGATCGGCGCGGTAAATCTGGTCGAGCGAGATCAGCGTCGACAGCAGGGCGCAGGCCCAAAGAAGCGGCGAGGCGATTTTCGAGATCAGCGGAATGTCGGGACCAATCGCGAGCGCGAAAAGCACGATCACGATCGCAAAGAACGACACCGCCTGCATGGAGCCGCCGCCGGCGCGGAAAGCGAGTTTCAGATCGCGCAGGATGATTGCGGAGAGCGCCCTCATTGCGCCGCCCCGCATGCGAGTTCAACACGCCGTGCGCGGTCAAGGTCGACGCCGTCATGGGTCGCTATGACGGCGGCGCCGCCGGAATTGCGATGCCGCTCGACCAGCGACGAGAAGACTTCCGCTGACCGGCTGTCAAGCGAAGCGGTTGGTTCGTCCACCAGCCAAATCGGTTTCTGCGCAATGATGAGACGTGCAAGGCCGAGGCGCCGCGCAAGCCCGGTCGACAGCGCGCCTGCGCGCCGGCCGGCGAAACCATCGAGCCCGAAAGCCGCGCGCGCTTCGCCGATGCGCTCCTTTGGCGCCCGGTAAAGCGCCGCCCAGAACGCAAGGTTTTCATCGACGCTCAACGCGGATTTCGTTGCATTCAGCGGGCCGCAATAGACGACGGGATCGGCATCGGGGACGATTTCGCCGGTCGCCGCGTCTTCGACGGCGATCGCGCCGCTGTCGAGCCGCAGGAGCCCTGCGAGCGCGCGCAGCAAGGTCGTCTTGCCGGCGCCGTTCGGTCCGCGAAGCATGACGGCGTCGCCGGGCTGGAGCGTCAGCGAAACATCGGTGAGGATGCGATCGCCCCCGCGCGATACGCAGATGTTCGTCGCGCGATAGCGGATGAGCCGGGGCACCGTCGCATCTACTGCCATCTTTTGGTGGTTTTTTGCGCGACTTCGTCCGGCGCCTGTTTCGCCGCGCCCCCATAGCCGGTGATCCGGTCGGCGACGAAGGGATTTGACTGCCGCTCGCGGCCAAAGGTCGAGATCGGCCCGTGACCAGGCACGAATCGCATGTCGTCGCCGAGCGGCCAGAGTTTTTCCGTTATCGAGCGCACAAGCGTCGCGTGATCGCCGCGCGGGAAATCGGTGCGGCCGATGGACCCGGCGAAGATGACATCGCCGACAAAGGCGATCCTCGCATCCTTGCTGACGATGACGATATGGCCGGGCGTGTGGCCAGGGGTATAAACGACGTCGAATGTCGCGCCGCCGATTTCGAGCGTGTCGCCGTCTTCGAGCCAGCGGTCAGGCGTGCAGTCCTCGCCGTCTTCGATTCCGAATTTCCGCCAGCTGTCGCGGATCTGTTGCAGCCAGAAGACTTCTTCCTTTTGCGGCCCCTCAATCGGCGCGCCTGTTCGTCGCTTGATTTCCTCCGCTGCGCCGGCGTGGTCGAGATGGCCGTGCGTCAGCCAGATCTTTTCGATCCTTGCGCCCATTTGCGCGGCGGCGGCCATGATCTTGTCAGGCTCGCCGCCGGGATCGACGACGGCGGCTGCGCCGTTCGCCGCCTTGATGATCGAGCAATTCTGCTGGAACGGGGTGACGGGCACGATCTGTACGGTGAACGGGGCGTCGGTCATGGCCGCGAACCTATTCGGGGTCTCATTCCTCCGCAAACGAAAAAGCCCGGCCGGCGCCGGGCTTGTTCGGGCGATCCAGGGATTATCGTCAATCCTTCGCGCGCTCGACATATTCGCGGTCGGCGATGCGGACGACGATCTTTTCGCCTTCAGAAAGGTAAGGGGGGATCATGATGCGCACGCCGTTTTCAAGGATGGCCGGCTTGTAGGATGACGAGGCCGTCTGGCCTTTGACCGTCGGCTCTGTTTCCTTGATCGTCACGACCGTCGTTTCCGGCAGCTCGACCGATAAAGGCCGGCCCTCATGGCTCTCGATGATGACCTTCATGTTGGGCTCAAGGAACGCCGCCTGCTCTCCAACGAGGTCTTTCAGGATGTGCGTTTGCTCATAGCTTTCGCTGTCCATGAAGACGAGATGATCGCCTTCCTCGTAGAGATATTGATGGTCTTTCTGCTCGAGGCGGGCGCGTTCGACCATCTCCGAGGCGGAAAAGCGATCGTTGTATTTGGTGCCTGACTGAATGTCCTGCATCTCGATCTGATTGAAGGCGCGGAGGTTGCCGGGCGTTCTGTGTTCGGCCTTGATCACGAGGCAGAGCTTGTCCTTGTACATGATGACCATGCCCTGACGAATGGCGTTGCCGGCGATTTTCATAAGTCGTCTCTTTGCATTTCCGGGGATTGGTTTGGCGGCTCTATAGCCGCGCAAACGGGGCTTGGCGAGGGGGGCGGACCAGCCGTCTGACCGCGTCAGGCGGCCTTTCTGAGGCTGTCCACGAATTTCTTGAAGAGGCCGAAGGAATCCTGCGGGCCGGGCGAGGCTTCGGGGTGGTGCTGGACAGAGAACGCCGGCGCGTCTTTCAGGCGAATGCCGCTGTTCGATCCGTCGAACAAGGAAATGAAGGTCGGCTCGACATTGGCCGGCAGCGTCGAAGCATCGACGGTGAAGCCGTGGTTCATCGAGACGATCTCTACCTTGCCGTTGTCGAGATCCTTCACCGGATGGTTCGCGCCGTGATGGCCCTGCGGCATCTTCACCGTTTTCGCGCCGGCGGCGAGCGCCAGCATCTGGTGGCCGAGACAGATGCCGAATGTCGGCACCTTTTTGTCGATCAGGTTGCGGATGACGGGGATCGAGTGAACGCCGGTCGCCGCGGGATCTCCGGGCCCGTTCGACAGGACGACGCCGTCCGGCTTTTTTTCCATGATGTCGTCGAAACTCGCCGTCGCCGGAACAACGGTGACGCGCGCGCCCTGTTCGGCGAGGAGACGGAGGATGTTGCGTTTGACGCCGTAATCAATGACGACGACGTGCGGTCCGTCGCCTGCCGACTTTCCATAACCCCGGTTCCAGCGCCAGGCCGTTTCGGTGTGGCTATAGGATTGCAGCGTCGTGACGTCCTTGGCGAGGTCGCGGCCTTCCAGACCGCCCCATGCGCGCGCCTTCGCTATCAGCGCCGCGTCATCGAATTCGCCGGTCGGGTGATTGGCGATGACGGCGTGCGGCATGCCGTTCTCGCGAATCGCCGCGGTCAAGGCGCGCGTATCGACGCCGGCGACGCCGATTATGCCGCGGCGTTTCAGCCAGGAAGGAAAATCAAGCTGCGACCGGTAATTGGAAGGCGTCGTCACGGCGCAGCGGAAAATCGCGCCTCGAGCCGCGGCGGCGGCGGCGGGCGATGCGTTCTCGATATCTTCGGAATTGACCCCGACATTGCCGATATGGGGAAAGGTGAAGGTGACGATCTGGGCGGCGTAGGAAGGGTCCGTCAGGATTTCCTGATAGCCGGTCATCGCCGTGTTGAAGCAGACCTCGCCGACGGCCTCGCCGACAGCCCCGACACCGGCGCCTTTCAGGACGAGTCCGTTCGCGAAAGCGATGGCCCCCGTCGGTTTCGGGGCTGGCGCTTGACTTAGCTTCATGTCGGCATATCTCTCTTGACGAACCTGGTGCGCTGTCCCACGAGTTCATTTATTGTGCGGTGCGCAAATTGCATGGAAGCTAGGCGAAGCCGGGCTAGCGGTCAACAATCAGAACCTGAAAAACTCATTGGAAAATCAACCGACTAGTTAAGGTAACCAAATTTTTTGGGGGTG
>CALKYG010000315.1 GCA_938003575.1 uncultured Alphaproteobacteria bacterium | reverse complement strand
TGGGTTCCGAAATCGTCAACAAACCCTCCTAAAGCCCGATGAACCGCCGATTTAAACCTCTCTTACCGGGATTCTGGCCTTTGGGGCTAAAATGTGCAGGTAATTCGTCGCTCACAGCCGTGCGTCCCGCCGCCGCATGGCGTGGTATACGGATCGCACAAGAAGCAGAAAGCCGAGCCAGGCCCCAATGATTGCGATGAGGAGTGCGAGGTCGCGGGGCTCGCGACTTAAAAAGAACTCGAGCAGGCCGTTGACCCCGTCGGACATTGTGCGGTGGTCCGGCGCCAGGGTTCCGAGCGCCGCCACAAGGATGATCTTAGGAACGATGCCAATGCTCGTACCCGCCCAGTATTTCCACAGCGGCACGCGGGCCGCGCCCGCCGCCGCATGGACGACGATGAAGGGCGCCGACGGCACCACCCTGATAAGGCCGCTCGCAACAATCCCGTGGCGGCCGATGAAGTCGATCGTCGATTGAACCCTTTCGCCGCCGAACCGACGCACGAACCGGCCGCCATACCAGTGGCCGAGCCAGAAGGTGACAGTCGCGCTGATCATCGTTGCGAGCCAGGAATAGTAAGCCCCCTCCCGTGCGCCGAAAGTGAGCACGGTCGCGGCGATAAGTAGAATCTGCGGGAAACCGGTCAGCGCCAGAATGACGAAAACGGAAACGACGATCGGAACCGCCCAGAATGACTGCGACGCGTCAAACAGGATGCGCCGCAAATCGCTGTCATCTTCAAGATGAAGCCATTGCCGGCCGAAGAAAAACATCAGGAATACGAAGACAAGCAAGACCGCTGAAACGAACAGCGACGTCGCCGCCTTGGCGTCCATGGAGGTCAGGAATCGGCCGAGTTCACGCATTGGGCCCATCCGGCCGCATACTCCATACTGACACCGCCGATCGCCCTCATCCGAGGGGATCACGGCTTCCTTAGCCTCAGGGAGGCGGGCTGGCAACGAATTGCGAACAGACCAGTGAAGCCGCGCTTTCCGGCGTCCGGACCCGCGTCCAGTCCGGAGCCTGATGGCGGAACCAGGTCAGCTGCCGTTTGATGAACCGGCGCGTATTGCGCCTGGCGAGCTCGGACGCCTCATCAAGCGACAACTCCCCGTCAAGGTGCGCCAGCAGCTCCGCCGCGCCAACCGCTTTCATGACAGGCAGGTCAGGGCGCAATCGGCGGGCCGTCAGCATGCGAACTTCGTCGAGCGCGCCAAGCGCCATCATTCTGTCAAAGCGCGCGGAGGCGGCCCGATAGACATCTGCCCGCTGCGGTTCGATCACGATGCGCGCGCCGGCTCCTGAAATCATCGGGCGCGCCGGCTTTTCTTGAATTGAGGTGAGCGATTCCCCGCAGGCGTGATAAACCTCCCATGCGCGGATATGCCTCTGCCGATCTGACGGGTCGAGCCGCGCCGCCCCCGGATCAAAGGAAATCACCTCGCGGCGGAACTCGTCTGCGCCGACCTCGTCAAAGCGCGCGGCGGCGGCCAGTCTGACTTCCAGGGGGATCTCCGGCGTTTCTGCGAGCCCTTTCAAGAGCGCCCTGAAATAGAGCCCGGTCCCGCCGACGACGATCGCGACCGCGACGCGCGCATGAATGACGGCGATGATGGAAGCCGCGTCCCTGGACCATTCGCCTGCGGAATATCGAACGGCGCCGTCTACATGACCATAGAGATGATGGCCCGCGCGACGCTCGTCCTCGGCCGAAGGGCGCGCCGATATGATGCGCAAGTCCCTGTAGACCTGTATCGCGTCGGCATTGACAATTTCGCCGCCAATTCGTTCGGCCGCCGCCAGCGCCGCCGCCGACTTGCCGCTTGCGGTCGGCCCTGCGATAAGGACCGTTCTCTCTTCCGCCGTTTTCGCCATCGCCATGTCAGTTACCGCAATTACGCTTGTTTGCAATCCGGAAACGGAAGCGCTCCACGATGATCTCGTTGACGAAGCTGCGGCGCTCCTTCTCGAATCGTCTGACGGCGATGAAGTGATGCGGCGAACGCTCTGCGAAAACGTCGCGGAGGATTTCCTTATCGACGCCAAGCTTGACCGCCGCGCCGCGGAAGGCGTTCTTGGAAATCTCCTGGCTGGCGAACCGATCGACATGATCGTCCAGCCGGCCGCGCATCGTCGGAAGCGCCTTCTGGTCGCAGACATGGACTCAACCATTATCGGGCAGGAATGCATCGATGAACTGGCGGATTTCGCCGGCAGGAAGGCTGAGATTTCGGCGATCACCGAACGCGCGATGCGCGGCGAGCTCAATTTCGAAGAAGCGCTGACTGAACGCGTGCGCATGCTCAAAGGGCTGCCGGAAAGAGCCCTGGAGGAGGCGTTTCAAACCCGGATTTCGCTAAACCCGGGGGCCGCGGCTCTGGTCCGGACGATGAACAAAGACGGCGCAACGACTGTGCTTGTGTCTGGCGGCTTCACCTATTTTGTCGACCGAGTCGCAAGGCGCGCGGGTTTCCTGCATTGGCAGGCGAATGAGCTGTTGATCGAGGACGGCTTTTTGACCGGCGAGGTGCGGCCGCCGATCCTCGGCCGGGAAGCGAAGGCGCGCGCGCTGATGAGCTTCGCTGAAGAATCCGGCGCACCGCTCGCTGAAACGCTTGCTGTCGGCGACGGCGCCAATGATCTCGACATGCTTGCGGCGGCGGGCCTGGGCGTCGCCTACCGCGCCAAGCCGACAGTCGCCGCAGCGGCGGATGCGTCAATTCGCTTTGGCGACCTGACCGCGCTGCTGTATGCGCAGGGTTTTACGTTGGATGAGTTCAGCAGTTGAATCGCGCCCTGGCGGAGACGCCGTGCGTCATTCGCCTTACCACAATCGGTAAGCGACAAAGCTGACGGCGGCCGCCACGATTGCGTTTGCGCTTGGCGTCACTCATAGATCATCTCCTGTATGTCGCATGCGCAGGATGACCGCGACATTTCCCGCCCGCTCGGGTGACGACTATGCAACACCGGAAAGACGCGCAGCAAAGCGCGAGAACGCGCTGCCGCCTCCGCTAAGGCCGGTCCATGATCCATGTGCTGAAACTGCGCATGAAAGGCTCCCCATGCGCCGCTCGCAGAAAGGACCGCTGGCCCGCTTCAGGGCCGCAGCGACTCGTAGAACAGAAGCTCGCCGCGCTGAACGTAAATCTGCACGGGGCCTGAATTCAGATTGCGGAGCTTGTCGAGTTTCGTCGCCGCCGCTTCCGGGCGCGTCATCCGCTCCCAGCCGATTTCGAGAATGATGTCGCCGGGCTGCAATACGATCGCCGCCTGACTTTCCGGATCGACAGCGGTCACGACAACGCCTTCAATATCCGGCGACAGCCCGAATGCTTCTATGACTTCGCGCGTCGGACGCTCAAGCGTCAATCCCGACGCTTTCAGGCCGCCGGGGAGCGCGCTGCCCGTCGACGCAGCGAGTACGCGGGTTTCCCGTCGGTCCACCGTCACCCGAAGAATGACGCGCTTTCCTTCGCGCAAGACCGTCATCGGCACGGTTGAACCGACGGGGGTTTCAGCGACGGCTCGGGTCAGGTCGCGAACCGTGTTCACCGCACGCTTGTTGAAGTCGAGAATGATGTCATTGGGCTGGACGCCGGCGGAAAGCGCCGGGCTGTTCGGCCTCACGACCGACACGACAGCGCCGCGAGGACGGTCAAAACCGAGTTCCGTTGCAAGCTTGGGCGTCATATCGTCGATTGAAACGCCAAGCCAGCCGCGGCGCGTTTCGCCATGGGTCAGGAGCTGATCGACGACGATGCTGGCGAGGTCGGAGGGAACCGCGAAGCCGACGCCGACTGAACCGCCAGTCTGCGAGTAGATCGCTGTGTTGATGCCGATCACCTTGCCGGCCATGTCGAACAGCGGGCCGCCGGAATTGCCGCGATTGATCGCAGCATCAGTCTGGATGAAATCATCAAAATTCCCGGCGTCGATATCGCGGTTTCTCGCCGAAATGATGCCGACCGTGACCGTCCCGCCGAGGCCGAACGGATTGCCGATCGCCAGAACCCAATCCCCGACTCGCGCGACGGTGGAATCGCCGAAAGTGACGAATGGGAGCTTCGCCGGCGGCGCGTCCAGTTGAAGAACGGCAATGTCGGTTTCGCGATCTACGGCGCGAATGGTCGCCTTGAATTCGCGGCCGTCATGCATCGTCACCGTCACCTGTTCGGCATTGTCAATAACGTGATTGTTCGTGACGATGATCCCTTTCGGATCGACGATGAACCCGGACCCGAGCGACACCGAGGGCGAACTGAACTTTTTCTGAAGCTGGGAATTGTCCATGCCGGTTTTGACGCCGGGCACGCGCTGGGCCGAAGAGATGTTGACGACCGCAGGCGACAGGCGCTCGGCGAGGTCGGCAAAGCTGTCGGGTGTTCCGCGCGGCGCAGCCGCCGCCCCCGCCGACGCAATGGAAAGAGAGACGGCGGCGACCGCCGACACGAGGAATTTCAACGCCATACCCTTGCCTCTTAACCCGCCGCCGGAGCGCTCAAGCCTCCGGGCCCCGCTTGATAACAAAGGAAGGTTACCGGAATTAGGCCGGGCGGCAAAGCCGCCCGGCGCTCATTTTACCGGCGTCCGCGCACATTGTTGAGATAACGGAGAAATTCGCTGTCCGGAGAAAGAAGAATGGTGGAATCGCCAGTCTTCATC
>CALKYG010000314.1 GCA_938003575.1 uncultured Alphaproteobacteria bacterium | reverse complement strand
CGCATCCTGCTCGTCACCGACGCAAGGGGTGAGAGATATGCGGCGGATTTTCCGTCCGACGAGAAATTTCTGATTTCCGCATCAAGTCCGTCCGTCGGCGGGCCGGCTGCAAAAGCTGCGGCTGCGTTTTCACTCGCCGGAGGATTGCTGACGGCGCTCGGCGAATTCAGGAAACGGCGCGTGACGGCGGCTGTCGGATTTGGCGGCTACCCTTCATTCCCGGCGATGATGGCGGCGCAGCTCCTCGGCGTTCCCTACGGCGTCCACGAACAGAACGGCGTTCTCGGCCGGGCGAACAGGATGGTTGCGGGCGGCGCAAGATTCGTGGCGCACGGATTTCCAACGCTCGAAAGGGCGCCGGAGTCCGCTCGCAAGCTGCTCGTTGAAGTCGGCAACCCGGTTCGGGATGCGGTTCACGCCGCCGCTTCCGTTCGCTATCCGCCGCTGGACGACGCGGGCGGAATTTCGTTGCTGGTTTTCGGCGGCAGCCAGGGTGCGTCGCTCTTCTCTCGGATCGTTCCGGATGCGGCGGCCAGCCTGCCGGCGCCGTTGCGGGCGCGGTTGACGGTGACCCAGCAGGTGAGGGACGCCGAGCTCGCCGGGGTGCGAAAGGTTTACGAGTCGGCCGGAATCGACGCGGAACTCGCGCCGTTCTTCAGCGATATGCCTGAACGGATTGCACGATCGCATCTCGTGCTCGCGCGCGCCGGCGCCTCGACGGTCACTGAATTGTCCGTAATCGGAAGGCCGTCGATTCTCGCGCCGCTTGCGATTGCGATGGACGACCACCAGACCGGAAACGCCCGAACTCTCTCCGACGCCGGCGCCGCAATTCTCATCAGTGAAAGCGAGTTCACGGTCGACGCGGTCCGCGCGCGTCTTCACGACCTGCTGACCGATCCGGAATTGCTGCGCCACATGGCCAAGGAAGCGCGCGGCCGCGTCAAGGCCGGCGCCGCCGCGGCGCTCGCCGGGCTTGTTGAAAATATTGCGGCCGAAAGGGTAAAAGCCGTCGCATGAGCGAATCGAGGAACATAAAGGTCCGCCTTCCGTTCGGCGTCGGCGTCGTGCATTTTGTCGGCATTGGCGGCATCGGCATGTCCGGCATAGCAGAGGTGATGCAGAACCTCGGGTATGAAGTCCGAGGCTCCGACGTTGCAGAAAGCCCCAATGTCCAGCGTCTGCGCGAGAAGGGAATTCCGATCGTCATCGGTCATAACGCGAATAATATAGAGGGCGCAGGCGCCGTGATCGTGTCGACGGCGATCAGGCGCGATAATCCGGAGATACTTGCAGCCCGGGCGCGTCATATCCCGGTCGTGCGCCGCGCCGACATGCTCGCCGAGCTGATGCGGCTCAAATGGACGATTTCCGTCGGCGGCACCCACGGCAAGACGACGACGACAACGATGATCGCGGCTCTTCTCGACGAGGCGGGCCTTGACCCGACTGTCATCAACGGCGGCGTCATCAACGCTTACGGAACGAATGCGCGCATCGGCGAGGGCGACTGGATGGTCGTCGAAGCCGATGAATCGGACGGCTCTTTCCTGCGCCTGCCGACGACGATTGCGGTTGTCACCAATATCGACCCGGAGCATCTCGAGCATTGGGGCGGATTCGACGCGCTCAAAAAGGGATTCGACCAGTTTATCGAAAATACGCCGTTTTACGGCTACGGCGTCGTTTGCCTGGACCATCCGGAAGTGCAGGCGCTCGTGGGGCGCGTTACGGATCGCCGCCTTATCACTTACGGCGTCAATCCGCAGGCGGACGTCCGGGCGGAAAATGTTTCCTTTGAAGGCGGCGGCTCGAAATTTGACATCGTTTTCCGAAAGCGCGGCCAGCCGGACGGCCGTGTTGACGGCGTCAAACTGCCGATGCCGGGCCTTCACAACGTGCTGAATGCGACGGCGGCGGCGATTGTCGCGCGCAAGGTCGGCGCTTCCGATGCTGCGATCCGGTCTGGTCTTGCAAAGTTCGCCGGCGTCAAGCGGCGTTTCACCAAGGTCGGCGAATGGAAAGGCGTCGCCATCATCGACGATTACGGACACCATCCTGTCGAGATCGCAGCCGTCCTGCGCGCGGCGCGCAGTCTTACGCGCGGCAAGATCATAGCAGTCGTCCAGCCGCATCGCTACACGCGATTGCGCGATCTCATGGACCAGTTTTGCTCGTGTCTCAACGAAGCGGATGTCGCTTTCGTGACAGATGTCTACGCCGCAGGCGAATCGGCGATTGACGGCGTCAGCCGCGACGCATTCGTCGCCGGCGCCGCCGCGCAGGGGCACCGCGACGTGCGCGCGCTCAATTCGTTCGACGACTTGCCGAGACAGATCGCGGCGATCGCGGAAAAGGGCGATTATGTCGTCATGCTCGGCGCCGGCGACATCACGAAATATGCGGCGGGTCTCGAGGCGGAACTCAAGAAGTCCCAGCCGTGAGCAATTTCGTCAAAGCGACCGATCTTCCTCCAGTTCGCGGACGCTATGTCGAGAACGCGGACATGTCGGCGATCACATGGTTTCGCGTCGGCGGACCGGCGGACGTCCTGTTCGCGCCGGAGGACGAAGCCGATCTCGCAGACTTTCTGAAGAAGACGCCGATTGACATTCCGGTTCGCCCTGTCGGGGTCGGCTCGAACCTTCTCGTGCGCGACGGCGGCGTCAGAGGCGTCGTCATTCGTCTCGGCGCTCCTTTCGCGAAAATCTCGATCGAGGGCGTGCGCGTCCGCGCCGGCGCCGCTGCGCTTGACGCGCAGGTCGCCCGCGCCGCGGCGCGGGCGGGCGTCGCCGGTCTTGAGTTCTATCGCGGCGTGCCGGGCACGATCGGGGGCGCACTTGCGATGAACGCCGGCGCCTATGATCAGGAAACGAAAGACGCGCTTGTCGAGGCGATCGCTTATGATCGCAGCGGGGCTCGCCGAAAACTGACGCGCGCAGAGATGAAGTTCGCCTATCGCCATTGCGGCGCCGGCGAGGGACTGATTTTCACTGAAGCGCTTTTTGAAGGCCGTGCGGACGAACCTTCCGCCATAGAGGAACGCATGAAGGCGCTCATGGAGCGGCGCGAGAAATCCCAGCCTGTTCGTGAAAGAACGGGCGGGTCCACCTTCGCCAATCCTGATCCGGCCCAGTCGGGCGGCCGCAAGGCTTGGCAGCTTATCGACGAGATCGGGGGGCGCGGCCGAATTGTCGGAGGCGCCCAATGTTCCGAGCAGCACTGTAACTTCATTATCAATCGAGGCGATGCGACCGCCGCCGATATTGAAAATCTGGTCGAAGGGCTTCGTAAAGAAGTTCTTAACAAGACCGGCGTTGAGTTGCGCTGGGAAATCAGGCGGATCGGAGAGCCGGCGTGAAATTCAAGCGAATCGCAGTCCTGAAAGGCGGTTGGTCGCCGGAGCGCGAGGTGTCTTTGAATTCCGGCGCGGCCTGCGCCAAGGCTCTTCGGGCGAAAGGCTATGACGTCGTCGAGATCGATGCGACGCGCCGCCTCGCTGAGCAATTGAAAGAGGCGAGGCCGGACGCTGCGTTCAACGCCCTTCATGGCCAGTGGGGAGAGGACGGCTGCGTCCAGGGCCTCCTTGAGGTGATGGGAATTCCTTATACGCATTCAGGCGTGCTCGCGTCTTCGCTGGCGATGGACAAACAGCGGACAAAGCTTGTGCTTGAAGACGCAGGCGTTCCATCGCCGGCAGGCAAGGTTATGTCGCGTTTTGACGCGGCCGGCGGCCATGCGATGGAGCCGCCCTACGTCGTCAAGCCGAACGCGCAGGGTTCGTCGGTCGGCGTCTATATCGTCCGCAAGGGCGACAATCGTCCGCCCGCAGAGCTTGCAAGCGACAAGTGGGACCTCGGCGACGAAGTCCTTGTCGAAAAATTCATCGCCGGCCGGGAGCTGACGGTGTCGGTATTGGGCGACCGGGCGCTTTGCGTCACCGAAATAACGACGAGCCTCGCCTTTTACGACTATGAAGCGAAATACGCGCCCGGCGGCTCCAAGCATGTCCTGCCTGCAGCGATTCCTGACGATGTCGCGGCGCTCTGCATGGAGCGCGCGCTGAAAGCGCATCTGGCGATCGGCTGCCGCGGCGTATCGCGCTCGGACTTCAGATACGACGAAAGCCTGAAGAACGAGCAGGTATTCTTTCTTGAAATCAATACGCAGCCCGGCATGACCGGAACGTCGCTGGTTCCGGAGCAGGCTGCTCATGTCGGCATTCCGTTTCCCGATCTGTGCCAATGGATAATCGAGGATGCTTCATGCCAGCGGTGAAGAAAAAATCCCGGAAGGGAAAAAGAACGGCGACGCCATCGGAGCGTCTGTTCTCGATTTTCGAAAGGTACGCCGTCGCGGGCGTGGCCGGGACGCTCGTCATTCTCGGCGTCGCCGGTCTTGTCCTCTGGTCCGGCGGCTATTTCGCGATGGTCGGGCGCGGCGTCGATCACGCGGCGAGAAGCGCGGCGACGTCCGCCGGCCTTGAGATCAAAAGAGTGCTTCTGCGCGGCGCGCACCAAACAGCCCATGACGAGGTGCTTGACGCGCTTGGCCCCGTAATCGGCGGTTCATTGCTCCATTTCTCCATTGAGGAGGCGCGCGCGCGAATTGAAGGGCTCGGCTGGGTCCGGTCAGCGTCGGTCATGCGCCTCTTGCCTGATACAATTTCAATTTCAATCCGCGAACGTGAGCCGGCGGCCGTATGGCAGCTGAAGGGCGTGCTCTACCTGATTGACGACTCAGGCGCCGTCATCCGCGAGGTTGACGCCGGCGAGTATGCAAACCAGCCGTTGATCGTCGGCGCGGGCGCGCCCGAAGCGGCCGGCGGCGTCCTCAAGGCGCTGGCGGGAAAAAAGGAACTGCAGGAGCGCATCTACGCTCTTGTCCGTGTCGGCGAGCGAAGATGGGACATGCGCCTTCGCAATGATATCGAGATCAAGCTTCCGGAGAAGAATTTCGAGGATGCGATTGCTGATCTTGAACTGCTCCAATCGGCGCAGCGGACGCTTGACCAGCCTATCAAATATATCGATCTTCGCGATCCGGAGCGGATGGTCGTCAAGAAGCGCAATGAACCTGATTCCGCAATCGGCGGCGCCGCCGCCAACGGATAATCGCTCTCTTTGCCGCGCCGCGATGCGGTTGCGGGCGTTAGTCGGAACAGGAAATGGCGAAACAGCTAAGGCCGTCACGAGATCGCGGATTAATCGCCGCCGTTGATATCGGCGGCTCAAAGGCCGCCTGCGTCATCGCCCGCCTGACGCCTGTTTTCGACGGCGAAGTCGAGCCTGACATTATCGGAGTCGGCCAGCATGGCGGGGTTTGTCGGGAAAAGCGTCTCGATATCGAATCGTCGCTGCGCGCTGCGGTGGAGGCCGCCGAACGAATGGCGGGGGAACGGATAAGGCGTGTTTTCGTCGCCGTTCCCGGACGGTCCGTCGGCAGCAGAAGGATCGCCGTTGATCTTGACACCGCCGGAGGGATCGTCACCGAGGACGATATCGAAGAATGCCTGGCGCAGGGCGCCGCGGCGGCCGCGCCGGACGGTTCGCTTCCGTTAAGCTCCTCCAGAATCCGGTTTCTCGTCGACGGTGATCCGACTGAGGATCCCGCCGGCCTTGCCGGCGGCGTGCTCGCGGCTGAAATGCTCGGGCTCAGCGTGCGCGAGTCCTATGCGGAAAATGTCGAATCTCTCCTCGGCCGATGCGGGCTGGAGCTTGATGAGCTGATCGTAGGGCCCGCCGCGGCCGGCGACATCGTGCTGATCGACGATGAAAAGGAGCTCGGCGTCATCCTGATTGACATCGGCGCGAAGTCGACCGATTTCGCGCTTTACGAAAAAGGCGCGCTTGTCGCTTGCGGCGGCGTGTCCGTCGGCGGCGATCATATAACCCGGGATATCGCGCAGATATTCGGTTCGCCGATCGCGAAGGCGGAACGGATCAAGACGCTTTTCGGCTCCGCTCTTTCGTGCGCGGGGGACGAGCACCGGTTCGTCGACTTCCCGCAACTCGGCGACGAGGGCGAAATCGCCCGCCATTCCAGGGCTGAACTCGCCCAGGTGATTGCGCCGCGTTTTGAAGAAATCATCGAATTGGCGCTCGCGGCCCTTCCGCAGTCCCTGTCCGCCCGCCGGGCGATCCGGCGCGCCGTGCTGACCGGCGGCGGAAGCCTTCTCGTCGGCGCGCGTGAAACGGCTGAACGGATCATCGGCGTCAAGACGCGGCTGGGACGGCCGGCCGCGCTTTCGGGCGCCCCTGAGACCGCCACCGCGCCGCAGTTCGCCGCCGCCATCGGCGTTATTCAGGCGGCCGCCCG
Organism: uncultured Alphaproteobacteria bacterium; assembly: GCA_938003575.1. Taxonomy (GTDB): domain Bacteria; phylum Pseudomonadota; class Alphaproteobacteria; order Caulobacterales; family Parvularculaceae; genus Amphiplicatus. The sequence goes on along the minus strand of CALKYG010000314.1, from coordinate 10,549 downwards.
CAAGCGCATGTCGCCGCCGCGATCTGCTTTCGGCTTCGGCGAACCAGCCGGACCCGGCCGTGCGACATCGCGATCGATCGGCGGCGTATTCGGGAATGTCGGCGCCTGGCTCAAGTCAAATTTCTGAGCGTCGGGAAATGCGCAATCCGGTTGCGATTTGCTGATGACATGACGCGCGAACACGTTGAGATAAGTTGAAAACCTATCAGCGACTCCAAGCCGGTGCTTAAGGCTTCCTGCGGGCGGCGTTAACCATTTGGTAAGGGTTCTGAAGGATTCTTTAACATCAGCTTAACCATGCGGGGCGGAGCCTTTCGATGCCACTTAATCTCAGCGTGCCGGAACTGACGGAATTGAAGCCGCGAATCTCGGTTATCGGAGTCGGCGGCGCGGGCGGCAACGCGGTCAACAACATGGTCGACAGCTGCCTTGAGGGCGTCGATTTTCTCGTCGCCAACACGGACGCGCAGGCGCTTGGCCTATCGAAAGCCCAGCGCCGGATTCAACTGGGCGCGCATACGACCCAGGGGCTCGGCGCCGGCTCGCTTCCCGAGGTCGGCCGCGCGGCCGCCGAGGAGTCGCTGGAAGAAATCATGGAGCATGTCGGCAATTCGCATATGCTCTTCATAACGGCGGGCATGGGCGGCGGCACCGGGACCGGCGCCGCGCCGGTGATCGCCAAGGCGGCGAAAGACCGCGATATCCTGACCGTCGGCGTCGTCACCAAGCCGTTCCACTTCGAAGGCGCGCGCCGGATGAAGATTGCGCTCGCCGGCATCGAGGCGCTGCAGGGGCATGTTGACACGCTCCTCATCATTCCGAACCAGAATTTGTTCTCGATCGCCAATGAGCGGACGACGTTTGCGGAAGCCTTTGCCCTCGCTGATCAGGTCCTGCATTCCGGCGTTCGCGGGATCACGGACCTGATGGTCATGCCGGGTCTCATCAATCTCGACTTCAACGACGTCCGCACCGTCATGCGCGAAATGGGCAAGGCGATGATGGGGACGGGCGAAGCGTCCGGCGACAAGCGCGCAATCGAGGCCGCGGAAGCGGCGATATCGAACCCGCTCCTCGATGAAGTGTCGATGAAGGGCGCCAAGGGCGTGCTCATCAATATCACCGGCTCCATGGACATGAAGCTTTTCGAAGTCGATGAAGCGGCGAACCGCATTCGCGCTGAAGTGGATCCGGACGCCAATATCATTGTCGGCTCGACGTTCAATCAGGAACTCGAAGGCCGCGTCCGCGTATCGGTCGTCGCCACGGGCATCGAAGCGATGCCGCGTGACGTCCACGGCTATCAGCAGCGGGCGACCACGGTGGCGGTGTCAAAACCCTGGCGTGAATCCGCGCAGCCCGCCGAAGCGCCGGCGGCGCGCGCCGTCGAGCCCGCGCCGGTCGCCGCGCGCGTGACGCTGCCGCCGGTCCAGCATTCAATCGAGCCGATCGCGCAAAACGCGCCGCCGGCCCGTCCGGTCGGGCATCCGCTTGCGGCGCAGGCGGCCAATCCCGTCGGCGACGTTCACGAACGCATCCGTCGCATGCTGACGGAAGGCGCGGTGGATGCGTCATCAGCGCCCCGCATGCCGGCGCCCGTCGCTCAACCCGCCGCGGAGCCGGCGCGCCCATCGCGCAACCCCTTCCGCGAAGCGGCGGAAGAGCTGCAACGCGCATCGGTCGGCGCGCTCGATCTTCTGAAGTCGCTGACGCCCAAGCAGGAAGAGACGCCAAAGGTCCGGATCGAGGAACAACCCGTTCGGCCGGCGCGCGCGACGCGCGGCGACCTTTTTGACGATGAAGATGACGGCGAGCTCGAAATCCCGTCATTTCTCCGCAAGAAAAAGGTCAGCTAGGATAGGATCGCCGCATGGACAGACGCCGCCCCAAAAGGGGCGGCGTTTTTTTGCCGGCGGCAATGCGGTCGACGCTTCCGGCAAGCGTCGGCTTCCTGCGGATACGCCCTCATGATCAGGGCTGTGCTTCTTCGCGGCGCACCACAGGACCCCGTCGGGTCAGGGCAATATCAGGCAATAATGCGTTATTTGTTCAAGGAGGCGCGGCGCGGCAGTTTCCGGCAACCGTAAGGCGGCGACCGGAGAAGCATGCGCGCATCGAACCAGAAGACGCTGGCCGGCCCGGTCGCCCTTGGCGGCATCGGCCTGCATACCGGCTCGCCATGCGCCGTGAGGATGGAGCCGGCGCCGGAAAACAGCGGCGTCCTGTTTTTGTCCGGCAGCGATGAGATCGCGGCCTGCGTCGAAAACGTATTTGACACAAAGCTGGGCACGAGCATTCGTAATTTGAACGGGCGCGTCGTGCGGACGGTCGAACACCTCATGGCTGCGGTCTCAATTTCGGGACTTGATAATGTCCATGTGAGGATCGACGGCGACGAACTTCCAGTCCTTGACGGCAGCGCTGCGCCGTTCGTCGAGGCGATCGCCGGGGCGGGGCTCGCGGAGCAGAAAGAACCCCGTCGCGTCCTTCGAGTCGACAAATCGTTTGAGATTGTCGACGGCGACCGCTGGATCCGGGCGTCGCCTCATCACGGGCGACTGATCGACGTCAGCATCCGTTTTGAAGATGAAGCGATCGGTTCGCAGCGGGCTTCGGCGGACCTTTCCGACGCCGCCGCGCAGCGGCGGCTCGCCCGCGCCCGCACTTTTTGCCGGCTCGCCGATGTCGACGCCATGCGCTCGATCGGACTAAGCCTTGGCGGATCGCTTGATAACGCGGTCGTCGTTGACGGAGACCGCATCATAAATGACAGCGGACTCCGTGACCCGTCGGAATTCGCTTATCACAAGATGCTCGACCTCGTCGGCGACCTGGCGCTCGCCGGCGCGCCGCTCATTGGAAAGATCGAGGCCGCAAGGCCCGGCCATGATCTCAACGTCCGGTTCGTGAAAGAACTCCTTGCAAGCGGGGCCGTCATAGAGCGCCGATTATAGGAATCTGATTTTCCAATTGAAATTCAACAGGTTGGTCCAAAATCCTTTGACCTCGCGCCAGTTCTGGACTATCGCATTTTCCAACCTCCGGCCGAGGCTTTCCCCGGGCGGCAATGCTGATTAGGTTGTCGGCCTTCAAGTTGCATTTGAACCAAAGGGTCCTTCCGCTCTCATGATGTTTCGTTTGCGCGTTGTCGCACTTGCTCTTTGCGCCGCCGTGGCGCTTGGCGCCTGCGGTTCTTCGTCCAAGAAGAAAGAGAAATTCGCCTATGTCGAACGGCCGGTGGAAATAATCTACCAGCAGGCGGCCCGCTCGATGGAGCGCAAGCGCTACGACGAGGCCGTTGAACTGTTCGGCGAAGTGGAGCGGCAGCATCCTTATTCGGCGTGGGCGCGGCGCGCCATCCTGATGAAGGCGTTCGCGCAGTACCAGCAGAATGAATATGAGGAGGCGGTGATGACCCTCGACCAGTTCATCTCGCTGCATCCGGGCAACAAGGATGCGCCTTACGCCTATTACCTGAAGGCCATGTGCTTTTACGAGCGCATTCGGGACGTGGGCCGGGACCAGGATTTCACGAATAACGCGGTCGCGGCGCTCAACGACGTCGTTCGGCGTTATCCGCAGACTGAATATGCGCGTGATGCGAGACTGAAACTCGACCTTACCTTCGATCATCTCGCCGGCAAGGAAATGTATATCGGGCGCTATTACCTGAAATACGGGAAGCACATCGCCGCCATCAACCGGTTTAAGTTCGTCATCGACAATTATCAGACCACGAACCATACGGCTGAAGCGCTCTACCGGCTTGTCGAAGCCTATCTTCAGATCGGCGTAATCGAAGAGGCGCGCGCGGCCGCCGCAGTGCTCGGCGCGAATTACCCGGGATCGGTTTGGTACGAAGACGCCTATCGGCTGATGAGCAGGAACGGCCTCCTGGAGCCGGGATCAAAGCCGAAGCGGACGCAGAAGGAAATTGAGAAAATCGAAAAGAAGGAGCGCAAGAGCCAGCGCAAGCAACTCAAGGATTCGGATGTTCCGGTCATTGAGCCGCCGTCTGACGACCCCTTCGAGAACTCCATCGACCGCCCGGTCGATGCGAGGGACGGGAATAACTGATTTCAGAGAGGCGGCGCGCGGAAAACCATGCTGACCGCGCTTCATATCCAGGATTTCGTGCTGATCGACCAGCTGTCGCTGCCGCTCGGCGAAGGCCTTACGGCGCTGACCGGAGAAACGGGCGCCGGCAAGTCGATACTCCTCGAGGCGTTGGGACTGGCCGCCGGGGGACGTCCTTCGCGCGGCGCCGTTCGGCGCGGCGCGGAAATGGGCGTTGTCGCGGCTGCGTTTGAGCCGGGCGCCGATCACCCCGTATGGAGCGCGCTTCAGAATAACGGCGTCTGCGCTGGCGACGACCAGGTCATCCTGCGGCGAATACAGGGCGCTGACGGCAGGAGTCGGGCGTTCATCAACGATCAACCGGTTTCGATCGCACTCCTGCGAACGATCGGTGAGCTGTTGATCGAGATTCACGGCCAGCATGAGGGTGTCAGTTTTCTGTCTTCGGCGACGCACCGGAGCCTGCTCGACGACTTCGGCGGGTTGCGCAAAGATGCGGCAAGCGTCGAGCGCGCCTGGAATGACTGGCGCGCCGCCGACGCCGAGTTGGATGAGCGGCGCCGCAAACACGAGCAGACGCTGCGCGAGGCGGACTATCTGCGTCATGTCGTATCGGAACTCGCCGATCTCGATCCAAAGGCGGACGAAGAGGCGGCGCTTGCGGCGCGCCGCGCGGAGATGATGGCGGCGCAGAAAGTGGCGGAGGACCTTTCCGCCGCCGCGGCCGCAATGTCCGACGATGGTCTTGAGGGCAAGCTTTCTTCGGCGGTGCGCCGTCTGGCGCGCGCGTCGGCGTCATTCAATACGGAACCGAACCCGCTCGCCGAGGCGATCGATCGCATTGATCGCGCGCTTTCCGGGATCATCGATGCGCGCGCCGCCGTCGACGATGCGGTCGAAAGGCTCGGCCTTGACGAACAAGACCTTGAACAGACGGAAGAGAGGCTGTTCGCGATCCGCTCGGCCGCCCGCAAGCATGGAATTTCCGCGGATAAACTGCCGGAATTCTATCACAAGGCGGCGGATGCGCTCGCCGCACTGGATGAGAGCTCGGCGGAATTCGGCGCGCTCGAAAAGACCGCGTCAGCCTCGCGGCGCAGATATTTTGATCTTGCCCGCAAGCTCGCCGACGCGCGGCGCAAAGCGGCCGGGAAACTCGATGAGGCCGTCGCGCGGGAACTTGAGCCGCTGAAACTCGGAAAGGCGGCGTTTGCGACTGCGATCGAAACTGACGAAGACAAGGCCGGTCCGGCGGGAATCGACGCCGTCGAATTCATGGTGGCGACCAATCCCGGCGCGCCGATGGGCCCGTTGAAGACGATCGCCTCCGGCGGAGAACTGTCGCGTTTCGTGCTCGCGATGAAGGCCGCGCTTGCGGCGAAGGAAAATCGCACCGTCATCATCTTCGACGAGGTTGACGCGGGCGTCGGCGGCGCAGTGGCCGACGCCGTCGGCGAACGGCTCGCCCGTCTCGCCATCGATGCTCAGGTTCTTGTCGTCACGCATTCGCCGCAGGTGGCGGCGCGCGCGGCGACGCATTGGCGTGTCGAAAAAAGCCAGTCGAAAACCGATACGCGCACGCGCGTCATCGTTCTCAAGGACGAAGAGCGAGTTGAGGAAATCGCGCGGATGCTCTCCGGAGCGGTCGTCACCGACGAAGCGCGCGCCGCGGCTCGGCGCCTGCTCGGCGTTCCCGCCGCTGAGAAGCCGCGGAAAAGGCGGGCATGAAGCCGGCGCTCAGAAGAGCCGCCGACTTCGGCGCGTCGCTGGGGCTCAAAGCGCCGATATTGCTGGCGCCGATGGCGGGGTCATGTCCAGTCTCGCTTTCAATAGCGGTCGCCAAAGCGGGCGGAATGGGCGCTTGCGGCGCCTTGCTGATGGAGCCGTCTGAAATCGCCGGATGGGTTGCAGAATTCAGGTCGAGCGGCGCGGCGGCTTTCCAGCTTAACGTCTGGACGCCGGACCCTGCGCCCAAGCGCAATCCAGCGCATGAAGAAAGTGTCCGGGCGTTCCTGGCCCAATGGGGTCCGGACGTTTCCGCAAACGCCGGCGATGCGAAGCCGCCGGATTTCAGCGCGCAATGCGAAGCGATGCTGGCGGCGAGGCCGACGGCGATTTCCTCCATTATGGGCCTGTTCGACGCCGGGTTCGTGCGGCGCATGAAAAAGCGCGGGATCAAATGGTTTGCGACGGCCACGACGGTCGGCGAGGCGGTCGCCGCGCGCGACGCGGGCGCCGACGCGATTATCGCTCAAGGGGCCGAGGCCGGCGGTCATCGCGGCGCCTTTGATCCGTCCTATGCGGAACGCGCGGCCGTCGGGCTGTTCGCTCTGCTGCCGGCGATCGTCGATGCGGTCGATAGACCGGTGATCGCGGCCGGCGGCGTCTCTGACGGGCGGGGGCTTGCGGCGTGTTTGACGCTTGGCGCGTCTGCGGCGATGGTCGGCACCGGCTTCCTGCGGGCGCCGGAAGCAAAGATTCCATCCGCGTGGGCGGAGGCCCTCAGCCAGACACAGCCGGAAAACACGATGATCACGCGAGCCTTTTCCGGGCGCCCCGGCCGCTCGCTTGCGACAGACTACGCGCGAGCATCCGCCGCAGCGGATGCGCCGTCGCCCGCACCCTATCCCGTTCAGCGCGGATTGACGGCGGCGATGCGCGCGAAGGCGGCGAAAGAGAACGACCTTGCCCGGATGCAGGCATGGGCGGGCCAATCGGCGCGCATGGCGCCGGCGCGTCCTGCGGCGGAAATTCTCGAAACGCTCTGGAGAGACGCGCAGGACTTGCTCAAATGATCGCGGTTGAGATCAAGCGCGTCGCGCATGGCTGTTTCGACTTCGCCGCTATCGGCCGACGGTCCGGTTCGGCGGCGACCGGCCCGTCAAGCGGCGCAATAGCGCGCGGGAATGGACTGCGCTAAACGCGGGTCATGAAAAAGAAAGCGGAGTTTTCGACAAAGCCGGTCAAGGACCTGTCGCCGGAAGAGGCGTCCGCCGAACTTGAGCGCCTGGCGCGCGCAATCGCTTCTGCGGACGAGGCCTATTACGGCGAAGACCGCCCCGTCATGACGGATGCGGAATATGACGCGCTCCAGCGTCGCAATGCGCTGATCGAACGCGAATACCCGAAATTGAAGCGCGCTGATTCGCCTTCCGCGCGCATAGGCGCGGCGCCGGCGACGAAATTTGCAAAGGCGCCGCACGCGGTGGCGATGCTTTCCCTCGACAATGCGTTCACAGATGAAGACGTCATTGACTTCGAAGCGCGCGTTCGCCGTTTCCTCAAGCTGGAAGACGGTGCGCCGCTCGCCTTCACTGCGGAACCGAAGATCGACGGCCTGTCGCTCAGTCTTCGTTATGAGGACGGGATCCTTAAGGTTGCCGCGACGCGCGGCGACGGCGCCGTCGGCGAGAACGTGACAGCAAACGTGCTGACGGTGTCGGATATTCCAAAAGCGCTGAAAGACGCGACGGGCGTTCTGGAAGTGCGCGGCGAAGTCTATATGAGCCATGAAGACTTCAAGACGTTGAATGAGAGTCTGAGTGAGGCCGGCGAAGAATTGTTCGCCAATCCGCGCAACGCCGCAGCGGGATCGTTGAGGCAGATCGATGCGGCGGTGACGGCTTCGCGCCCTTTGCGCTTTTTCGCTTACGCCTGGGGCGAACTCTCAAAGCCGCTTGGAAAGACGCAGATGGAGGCGGTCGAACGGCTCAATCGTCTCGGCTTTCCGACCAACCGGCTGATGAGGCGGTGCGACTCCGTCGACGAAATGCTCGCGCAATATCGCGAGATAGAGGAAAGGCGCGCGAGCCTTGGCTATGATATCGACGGCGTCGTCTACAAGGTCGATCGGCTCGATTACCAGGAGCGCCTGGGTTTCGTTTCACGCAGTCCGCGTTGGGCGATCGCGCATAAATTCCCCGCGGAGAAGGCGACGACGGTGTTGGAAGCGATTGACATCCAGGTCGGCCGCACCGGCGCCTTGACGCCGGTGGCGCGATTAAGACCCGTCACGGTCGGCGGCGTCGTCGTGTCGAATGCGACCCTGCATAATCAGGACGAGATTGAACGCAAGGACATCCGGATTGGCGACACGGTCGTTGTCCAGCGCGCCGGCGATGTCATTCCGCAGATTGTCGAAGTGATCAGGGACAAGCGGCCTCGCAATGCGCATGCGTACCAGTTTCCTCAAACATGTCCGGTCTGCGGCAGTCATGCCGTGCGCGAGGACGGCGAGGCGGTCCGGCGCTGCACCGGCGGCCTCATTTGTCCCGCTCAGGCGAAGGAGCGGCTGCGCCATTTCGTCTCCCGCAACGCGCTGGATATCGAAGGCCTCGGTGAAAAGCAGATCGAATCCCTGTTCGACGGGAAGATCATTGCGCAGCCGGCTGACATCTTCACGCTTCAAAAAAGGCAATCGGCGGGAGAAATCGATCTTTACACATACCGGGAAAAGAAGGACGGAACGAAGACGCCGACCAATGTGAAGTCGATCGAAAATCTCTTTACCGCCATCAATGACCGACGTGCGCCGCCGCTCGATCGATTTATCAATGCTCTTGGCATTCGGCATATAGGTGAGACAAATGCGCGTAATTTTGCTCGGCATTATGGAAGCTTCAAAGCTTTCGAGAACGCCGCCATTGAAGCGTCCGGCAACGCCGCCGCCTATCAGGACATGCTCTCGATCGACGGGGTTGGGGCGCTGGTCGCCGGCGGCGTCATCGAGTTCTTCAAGGAGGAGCACAATCGCGACGCGATTGAGCGCCTGTTGAAGGAAGTCGAGCCGCAGGCCGTCAGCCTGGCGGCCGCGTCATCGCCGGTTGCAGGAAAAACAGTCGTATTCACGGGAACCCTCGAAACCATGACGCGCGATGAAGCCAAGGCGCAGGCGCTGGCGCTTGGCGCGAAGGTTTCCGGCTCCGTATCGGCGAAGACCGATTATGTCGTAGCGGGGCCGGGCGCGGGATCCAAATTGAAGAACGCGGAATCTCTTGGCGTCGCGGTTTTGAGCGAGGAGCAATGGCGTGACCTCATCAGCGGCGCCTGACGGCTCGAAAGCGTTTGGCGGGCACGCCGCGCTGTATGCAAAGCGGCGCCCTCAGTACCCGGCGTCGGTTTTCGCCGCGCTGCTTTCTGCGCTTCAAGGCGAACGGGCGCACGCGGTCGATCTCGGCGCCGGCACAGGTCAGGCGACCCGGGCGCTCTCAAAGCTGTTCAGGCACGTGACGGCGGTTGAACCCGATCTGCGCATGGCTGCTGAAATTCCGGCCATCGAAAACGTCAAGATTGTCAATGAGACCGCGGAAGCGGCGACGTTTTCCGCCGGGAGTGTCGACGCCGTTGTCGCAGCCACCTCGTTCCACTGGATGAAGCAGCGGGAAGTTGCGGAAACCGTCTATCGCTGGCTGCGGCCCGGCGGCGTTTTCTTTCCCTTTCGCTATGGCGCCTTTGAAATATCCGGCGCGGCAAAGCCGGTTTTCGACCGTCATGCGGCATTATGGGAGCCCTACAAAGACAGGCGGCTCACGGCCAACATTGAATACATGAAACCCGTCCAGTCGACCGGTCTTTATTCTTCAGTCACAAGCTTCTCCGATGAGATCGGCGCCAATCTGTCGCCGCAGGACGCAGCGGGGTTTCTCGGCACAACGTCATTTGCGAGCGCGTATGCGCGCGCGAATTACGACGACCCGGATGAATACATCAGAAAGCTGGGCGATGAATTCAGCGCCTGCGGGGACGAGGCGCGGCTGCGGGCGCCGCTCAAGGGAGTCATTGCCGTCAAGGGCGCGAGCTGATCGGCTTGCGCGCGAACTGGAGCGAAATGAAAAAAGCCGGCCCCAACGGGCCGGCTTCCATCACTGTATCAGGCCAACTGGCGTTCTCAGACGGCCTTGCGGCGACGGCGGGATGCGAATGCGCCGCCGAGCAACGCTGTTCCAAAGAGGAGCGCAGCGCCCGGAACGGGAATCGCCTGCACGCTGAGGTCGTAATTGTAAAGGTCGGTCGGGTTCACGCTGCCAAGCACTGAAACCTGATAGGTGCCGGGCGCGAAAATGCCGAACGCCATTCCCATGACAGCGGACGTCAAGTGCGTAACGACGCCGTTCGGGTCGGTCAGGAAGGCGTCGAGGAAGCCCCCTGTCGTGCCGACGCCGGACCAGACGAACGAATCAAGCGAAAACCGGAACGCCGTCGTCGCGGTGAATTGCCAGACGTCAAGGTCGCCATTGTCCCCATAGCCCTTGAAAACGAACCGTTCGCCAAGGCCGAATGAGCCGGCGTCATAGGTCGTTATGTCGAACGCGCCGGTCGAAATATCGCCAGCGGCGCAGCGGCCCGGATGCGTCCCGCCAGCAAGCGGGCTGCCTACGGTTTCGCAGAACGACGTCGTCGTAAGCGCGGCCGAAGCGGACGCGTTCGCCGCGAACATGGCGGCCGCGGCTGCAAGGCCGATTTTTATTAGATG
>CALKYG010000313.1 GCA_938003575.1 uncultured Alphaproteobacteria bacterium | reverse complement strand
GCAGACCCTATATCGGCGAGCGTGCCGTCGACGTAAAGGCGTTCAACAGCGCCGACAACCGGCTTGTCGACGTCGTGCGCGGCGATGCGTCGCTCAGGCGGGAAATGTCCGAGGTGGTTTTGGCGGAAGGAGACATTGTCGTTCTCCGCTCGCCCGTTCGCGATATTCTCGGCTTCAAGCAGACGCCTGACATGCAGACTCCGGATGGCGGCCTGCAACCGCTTTCGACCCGGACATCCGTATTAGTCGAGATTCTCCTTGCTCCAGGCGCGAAATTTATCGGAAAGACGCTCCGGCATCTTCGTTTGCGCCGGCGATACGGCGTCTACCCCGTCGCGCTTCACCGGAGAAGCGCAAACCTCGCCGATCGATTCGAATATGCGCCGCTCGAAGTCGGCGATACGCTTCTGATCGAAGGGTCGCCGGAAGACCTGAAGCGCCTTTGCGACGACAACGAACTTGTGAACGTCGCCATGCCGAGGGAAAGAGCCATCAAGAAAAGCCACGCGCCGATCGCAATCTGCGCAATGCTTGGCGTCATCGTTCTTGCAAGTTTTGGCGTGATGCCGATAGCGGGCCTTGCCGCTATAGGAGCCGGTCTGGTCCTTGTCACCCGCTGCGTAGAGGCGGACGAAGCGTTCGACGCGGTCGACTGGCGGATCCTTTCCCTGATACTGGCGATGCTCGGAATCGGCGCTGCGCTTGAAAATACCGGACTCGTTGAAGCTATTGTCGGCGCCGTTTCGCCTGCGCTCGCCGCTGCGCCGCCGATTATCGCCCTGGCGCTCGTTTATCTGTTGTCGATGATCCTGACGGAGACGGTTACGAACAATGCGGTCGCCATCATCGTTACGCCGATCGCCATAAGCCTTGCGCACTCGCTCGGTGTTGATCCAAGGCCGTTCGTCGTCGCTGTGATGTTCGCAGCGAGCGCAAGTTTCATGACTCCCATAGGCTATCAAACGAATACGCTTGTTTACTCGGTTGGCGGCTACAAGTTTACTGATTATTTAAGGCTCGGAACGCCCCTGAACCTTATTTGCGCGATCGTTGCAGTGCTCGTAATTCCGATTTTCTGGCCGTTTTGATTGTCAGGGAGGTCGGGCTTGGTCTAAGGTCGCCGCCCGTCTGTTGGAGAGTTTCATGAAGGCGAATTTATTGAGATCGGCGATGCTGGTCGCCGCGCTCGTTTCGGCGCAGGCCTGCGCCAAAAAGGATGCCGGCGCCGCCGACAAGGATGCGCCGGGCGAAGCATCGGCCGCTGAGGCCGCGCCGCCGGCCGATCCCGAAAAGCTTGCAACGGACAATGAAGTGAAATCTGAAAAATTCCTCGCCGACAACGCCAAACGCGACGGCGTGAAGTCAACTTCGACCGGCCTTCAATATATGGTGCTCTCCGAGGGTCCGGCCGGCGGATACTCGCCCAAGGCGGAGGACATCGTTGATGTCCACTATGTCGGCACGCTGACCGATGGCACTGAGTTTGATTCGTCCGTCAGCCGGGGGGCGGCCGCGAGGTTTCCGCTCAATCAGGTTATCCCGGGCTGGACCGAGGGCGTTCAGCTGATGAGCGAAGGCGACAAGTTTCGCTTTTTCATTCCGCCGGCGCTCGCCTATGGCGCCGCCGGAACGCCGGGCGGACCGATCGGC
>CALKYG010000312.1 GCA_938003575.1 uncultured Alphaproteobacteria bacterium | reverse complement strand
GCTGAATCGCGCGAGCGTCGCGTTTTGAATACGTCCGGCGCGCCTTCGCCGAGCCCTGTTCAGCAGGCCTTAACCCCGCTGGATAAAGGTGCCTCGGCGGCAAGCGGTGAAGTTCCGGCGGAGGGTGACGAATGGGCGCGCAAGCGGTTCGGCTGTCGAATGGCGATATCGACAATGCGTTGAAAGACAAGGACTTCGAGGTTCTTTTTCAGCCCATTTTCGATCTCGGCAACGGCGCGCTCGCAAGGGTGGAAACCTTCATCCGATGGCGCCACCCGACCTTGGGGGTTCTGCCGCCCGGCGCATTCATCTCATTCTTCGAAACACAGGGGAGAATGAGCGAGCTTACCCGCTATGTGCTCGCCGAAGCGCTCAACGCCTATAATTCATGGCGGGGGCCGCATGCCCCCGGATTTTCGATCAATTTGGCTCTCAGCGACCTATCCGACGAAGCGTTTCCGTCGCATTTCGCGGTTCTCTTGCGCGAACACGGGTTCCCGGCCGAGCTTGTCACCCTCGAATGCCCGATGCCGGCTGTCGATGCGGACACGGATACTGTCGCGCACCAGCTTCAGCGGCTCGCTGAAACCGGCGCGCGGCTCGCCATTGAGGTGCGCGGGCGTGCGAATGATTTTTTGAAGAATATTCGTCCGTTCCCCTTTGCGGAGATCAAAACGGGCGGCGCCGCTATCCTTCGGTTTGCGCGCACCGTGCGCGGACCGGGCCTCAGCGCAATTTCCGAACTCCTTGAACTCGCCGCTGAACAAAACGCCGCCATCACCGCCGTCGGCGTAGAGGACCAGGCGTCGCTCTCGGCATTGCGCGGTCTCGGCTTCGCCGCCGCGCAGGGAAATCATCTCGGAAAAGTCGGCGCATTGGCGCAGTTCATGCCCTCGCATGTCAACGACGTTCGCGCGCTTCTCGGCCTTGAGCCTTTGTCGAGCGAGGATCTTTCGGCGCTTTTCCGCACGGGCGCGCCCCGCCTTCCCTCGGCGCCGGTTGAATCGCCGACGGCTGCGGAGCCTGATCTGATCGTTGAAGAAGCGCTGATCGCGGAAGCCGTCGAAGCCGCCGCACACGAAACGCCCGCGGAAGATGAACTCGTCCAGCGGCTCGCCGCCCGGATCGCGCGTGCTGAAGGCAAGTCGGACGAAGAGGATGCAGACGAAGAGCGCCGCCTCAGGGCCAAGGCCGCCGCTATTGCGCGCGCCAAGCGCAACGGCAAGCTTCGCGAAAAGCTGGCCGCACGCAATGCATTGAAGGAAAAGGCGCAAGCGCGCCCTGACGCGCCCGCGCCGCGCGACATGCAGGAAAGATTGTCGCGTGAATTCGGCGCTTCAGCCGACGACACGGGAATAGCAGATGAATTTGAGATGCAGGAGGCGCAGGCTGATGCGCCGCATGCCCCTGCCTCGGACGATGCAGAAGCGTTCGACCCTCAAATGACCGAAAATTCCGAGCCGGAAACCGCCGGGCCGGGCGATCTCGAACCGGAGACGGCGCCTTCGCCCGTCGCGGCGACGCCCGCACAATCCAAACCGTTCAATGCGCGTCTGGCCGTCGGCGGCGCGCGAGCGCGTTTCAACCCGCCGATCCGCGTCAGCGGTCCCGAACCGGTCCCGCTTGACGACGACATGGGCGATCTTGCCCGCGAGTTTACAGCTGAGCCGCAAGCCGTCGCCCCGGAACAGGCGCCGCAGCGTGAAGAGATCGAGGATCAGATCCCCGAACCGATGTCGACGGCGGCCTGGCTTGAAGAAAGCGTCGAGATCGCCGGGGAAAAGGCTCCTTCAACGCCCGAACGGCGGAAAAAGAACTTCCTGATGCGCACGCTGATCCCGTATTCGGCGCTCAAAGTCACGCATTTCTGGCCGCATACAATCCGCAGGCGGATGAAACGGGCGAACAAAAGCGAGCGGCTGTAAATCAGGTCTGTCAGCTGAACGCCTGAAGGCCCGTCTGCGCACGCCCGAGTATCAGCGCATGGATGTCGTGCGTGCCTTCATAAGTGTTGACGGTCTCGAGATTCACCGCGTGGCGCAGGACATGATATTCATCCGATATGCCGTTGCCGCCGTGAATGTCGCGCGCGACACGGGCGATTTCGAGCGCCTTGCCGCAGTTGTTCCGTTTCATCATTGAAATCGCCTCCGGCACATAAGCGCCGGCGTCCAGCAGCCGCCCCAGCGCCAGCGATCCCTGCAAGCCGAGCGCGATTTCCGTCTGCATGTCGGCCAGCTTCTTCTGGACAAGCTGCGTCCCGGCGATCGGCTTGCCGAATACGACCCGGTCCATCGCATATTGCCGCGCCGCCATCCAGCAGAATTCCGCGGCGCCCATTGCGCCCCATGAAATGCCGTAACGCGCCTTGTTGAGACAGGAGAAAGGCCCACGCAATCCGCGAACGCCGGGCAAGAGGTTCTCTTCCGGGACTACCGCGTCATCCAGCGCGATCTCGCCGGTTATCGAAGCGCGAAGGGAAAGCTTTCCGTCAATTTTCGGAGTCGAGAAGCCCTTGGTTCCGCGCTCGACGATGAAACCGCGAATGTCGCCGTCAAGCTTCGCCCAAACGACAGCTATATCGGAGATCGGCGAATTCGTGATCCACATCTTGGCGCCGTTGAGCCGATAGCCGCCCGACACTTTTTCTGCGCGGGTGCGCATCGATCCAGGATCGGAGCCGCCGTCGGGCTCGGTCAATCCGAAACAGCCGACCCATTCGCCCGTTGCGAGCTTCGGCAAGAATTTTCTCTTCTGTTCGTCCGAGCCGAAAGCTTCGATCGGGTACATGACCAGCGACGACTGCACCGACATCGCCGAACGATAGCCAGAATCGACACGTTCGACTTCGCGCGCGATCAGACCGTAGGCGACGTGGCTTGCGCCGCCGCCGCCGAATTCCTCCGCGACTGTCGCGCCGAGCAATCCCTGCGCGCCAAGCTCATTCATGATCTCACGGTCGAAGCGTTCTTCCCGGTTTGCGAGTTTCACGCGAGGCATGAGCCTGTCTTCGCAATAGCCGCGCGCCGCGTCGCGGATCATCCTTTCCTCGTCCGTCAGTTGCGTTTCGAGGGAAAGCGGGTCCTCCCATCTGAAGGTATTTTTCGCGTCGGCCATGGATCGCCCTTTTGTCGTTTGGGCGGTCCATAATACGCAGACCGGGGCCGGTCAAATTTCCCAATCGGGGCGACAGAGCCGACTGCCGCAACCCTTCGACGAAGGGCCGCCGCCGGCCGCCATCCCGGGCCGCAGGTCGGTCACAGCGTCAAAAGGCGCCGAGGGGCGCGCTTTGCCCGCACCGGCCTTCCTGCACGTCGCGTCCGTATGCGGCCCCGGAGTTTGCGCTTAAACCAGCTCCACGGCGAGGCTCGTCGCCTCACCGCCGCCGATGCACAGTGATGCAACACCCCGCTTCCCGCCAGTCTGTCTCAGCGCATTGATCAGCGTTACGATAATGCGGGCGCCTGAAGCGCCGATCGGGTGCCCGAGCGCTATCGCGCCGCCGTGGATGTTCACTTTTTCCGCCGGAAGTTTCAGCTCGCGCATCGCCGCCATCGGAACGACAGCGAACGCCTCATTGATCTCGAAAAGATCAATGTCTTTCATGGCCCACCCCGCTTTCTCGATGACGCGGCGAATGGAATCGACCGGGGCAGTCGTGAACCATTCCGGTTCCTGGCTGTGGGTCGCATGAGCGACGATGCGCGCGACGGCGTTCGAGGCTTTCGACCCGCGTGAGATGACAAGCGCGGCGGCGCCGTCCGAAATCGCCGACGAAGAGCCCGCTGTGACTGTGCCGTCCTTTTCAAAAGCGGCCTTGAGCGAAGGGATTTTCGAAGCATCGACGGTCGCCGGCTTTTCATCGTCAGAGACCGTGACCGGGCCCTTGCGCGATGCGACCTCATAAGGTGCGATTTCCGCGGCGAATTTGCCGGTCTTGATCGCGTCCTGCGCGCGCGTCACCGAGCGCATTGAGAATTCATCCTGTTCGGCGCGGCTGAACTGCCATTCGCGCGCGCATTTTTCCGCGAAAATCCCCATCGCCGAATGGTTGTTATAGGGGTCTTCAAGTCCGTCATAGGCCATGTGATCGAATATCTGGCCGTTGCCGAACTTGACGCCGGTGCGCCCGGTCGGCAGGAGATGGGGCGCGTTCGTCATCGACTCCATGCCGCCGGCGACAACCACGTCATTCGCGCCTGCGGCGATTGAATCGGCGGCCATCATCACCGTCTTCATGCCGGAACCGCAAACCTTGTTCAGCGTAACGCATCCCGCTGATGTCGGGAGGCCCGCCCCAAGCGCGGCCTGACGCGCGGGCGCTTGTCCAAGACCTGCCGGCAGAACACATCCCATCATGACTTCCTGAACCGCTTCCGGTTTCGTTCCCGCGCGGTCGAGCGCAGCCTTTATCGCGTGACTGCCAAGCGCCGTCGCGGGAACGCCGGCGAAGGCGCCGAGAAAATTTCCGATCGGCGTGCGCGCCATGCCGGCAATGACGATTTCTTCTTTCATGGGGAACTCCGCTTGGCTGTTCGGTCAAGGCTCACCCTTTACCCCGGCGGAAAGGACAAGAAAACCGGATTGCTATCAAAATTCGGAAGTTTCGGAGGCCTCGGGCTGCGGTCGCATCCGGTCAGACTGATTTCACGCAGCGAATAAGCCGCTCCGAGCCGGCGTTGCTCTTTTTTGACGCCTTAATGCGTACGCCCGGAGAGGCGCTTGACGGCTATCGCGTCCATGCCCGATGAAACGCCTCCGATTTCCATCTCTCAAAAGGGCGGGTCCGCGGGCGTCAATAATTCAACGTCATCCGTCCTATTGGAAAAGCTTTTAAAATGATGGCTCCGTCCGGTCGCGTCGAACCATTCGACGGTCACGGGTCGGACCATCCTTTCATCATCGTTCATTTCCAGCCTTCACGCCGAGTATCGACTCGCGGCGTCAAGATTTCAGGTATCCGATTGCGAGGCGGCAAAGCTCTTCCTCAAACTCCGGTTCGTCCAGAATTTTTGAATTCTCAACGACAGCGGAACGTATGGCGCCCAGAACGGCGCGGACGAGAACATAAGCCGAAACATCCGACAAAGGCCGCGCCGCGAGGTCGGGATACTGGCGAGAGGCGGCGACAATCAACGCTGCAACACGCTCGCGCAGCTCAAGGCCGGAACTGTCGCGATCGACGGATAGCGTCGCCATAAGCGCAACAAGTTTCCGCCGCCGACGCCGCGGGCGGAATGCAGCCAACAATGTCGCAATGACGCCGCGCACGACTTCTTCGCCTGTCCTCGGATCGATTTCCGAGATCGTGCGCGCGACCTCCGCGCCGATCTGGTCGCGCTCGCGCCGGATAAGAGCGAGCAACACCGATTCCCTGTTTGGAAAATACTGATACAGCGAACCGATAGAGACCCCCGCGCGTTCGGCGATCCTGGCGGTCGTCAGCGCCTCCTCTCCGTCCCGTTGCAGAATCTGAGCGGCGGCCTCGACAATCGCTTCTATTGTCGCTTCGGCGCGCGCTTGGCGCGGCATTTTCCTCATTTTTACAACGGGTTGCGAGATCATAGGCGGCGTCCTGCGCATGGGTGGAAATACGAATTCCAAAAACTGAGGAATGCTCACATATTGGCGAGACCAGTCAAGGCCGCAAAAGGCGGGGTTCGAACGCATGGGCATCAACGGGCCGCTTTTCTATTATTTCCTTCCCCTTTTTGTCGCGATGATCGCAATTGAAATCTGGGTTGGAAAGAAGCGCGGGCTGACGCTCTATACGAAGAAAGAGACTTCGGCCTCGATTATAATCGGAATCGTGCAGCGTCTCATCGGCCTGATCAAAATCAGCGTCACCGGGTATCTCGGTTTTCTTGTTTATGAAAACCGCATCTACACCATGCCGCTTGAGGACTGGCGTATCTGGATCATCCTTTTTATCGCGGTTGAGTTCACCTATTACTGGTATCACCGCCTGAGCCACGAAGTCCGATGGTTCTGGGCCACCCACGCCGTCCATCACTCGATTGAGGAGATGAACATCCTCGGATCGTACCGCCTTGGGTGGACGTCGAAGATTTCCATGGCCTATATCGTCAACCTGCCGCTGATGTGGATCGGCTTCTCGCCAGCCTCAATCGCCACAATGCTCGCATTAAACCTGTTTTACCAATCGTGGCTGCATACGAACCTGATCGGCAAACTCGGAATCCTTGAGGGTGTTCTTAACACGCCCTCCGCACATCGTGTTCACCACGCCAGAAACGCCGACTATCTCGACCGCAATCATGGCGGCGTCACAATGATCTTCGACAGAATCTTCAACACCTATGTCGAAGAACGCGACGAGGAGCCCGTCGAATACGGCCTTGTTAAACCGGTCGGCTCGTCAAATCCGGTCACAATCGCTTTCCATGAATGGGTGCGGATGATCGGCGATCTCAAAACGCGCCGCCCCAAACACTGGCTTGCGACGATGTTCGGCCCCCCGGGCTGGGCGCCGGACGGAAATAGCGTCACCAGCAAGGTGCTCCGCGAGCGATATCGCAAACGCCGCGGCGAAGCCGTCGACAGCGGCGTTGCAATCCCCGCGGAATAATCAGGCGGCTTTCTTCGCTCTTGCAATCACTTCTAGCGCCATCTCGTCGGCGATTTCGCCAGTCGGGCGGCGGTCGTGAGCAGATCGGGCGAAAATTTCGCCAAGGCGCGGGCCGATAGCGTCGATTCGCCGGTTCAATTCGGCTTCCGTCCATGTCCCAAGGATTTCAAGCCCGACCGAAATCACGCCGGCGGCGTTGATAACGTAATCGGGAGCGTAAAGAACGCCGCTGTCGAACAGCGCCCTGTCCATGTCAGAGGTGAGAAGCTGATTGTTGGCGGCGCCGGCGACAATCCGCGCTTTCAGCCGGCCTACCGTATCCTTGTTGATCGACCCGCCAAGCGCGCAAGGGGAAAATACGTCGACATCGGCAGCGATGCAATCATCCGGCGCGACCGCAACCGCCCCGAAGCGGCCGACCGCCTGCGCGACCGCATTTTCGTTCACATCAGCGACAACCAGCGTTGCGCCCTCGTCATGCAGCAATTCGGCGAGGGACATGCCGACGGCGCCGACGCCGAGAATGGCGACCCGCACGCCTTTGAGGGATGACTTCCCAAGTCGCGCCGCCACCGCCGCCTGAACGCCGCGCCATACGCCGCGCGCCGTAAACGGGGACGGATTGCCGCCGACGCCTTTTTGCGAAATACCGGCGGCGTATTTCGTCACACTGCGGACGATTTCCATATCATGCTCGTCGACGCCGGAATCTTCCGCCGTGTAATAGAGCCCGCCAAGCGCATCGACCGCTCGTCCGAAAGCACGCATCATGTCCGGCGTCTTCTGGGTTCTCGGATCAGCGATAATGACGGCTTTACCGCCGCCGAACGGGATGCCGGCGAGCGAATTCTTGAACGTCATGCCGCGCGACAGGCGCTTCACATCATCGAGCGCCGCGTCAAATGTCGGATAGGGACGGATCCGGCAGCCGCCACAAGCAGGGCCAAGGGTCGCATCGTGCACCGCGATAATCGCATTGAGGCCGCTGTGTTGATCTGTGACATGCACGACCTTGCGCCAACCGGCGACATCCAATTCCCGGCTTTCCATGAGGCCTCCCTTTGGCCGACCTTGCCAATTGCTTATTCCTACTCGCTTTCGTGAAGCGATTTTCTCCAAAGACGGACAGGATCGGCTTGACACTTAGCAGATGCTGCTAAATAAGCGGCGCATCGTGGCGCGAAGCCAGTGACTTTGGAAACAGCCATCCATGAAACTCGATCAGATTGACCACGCAATCCTTCGCTATCTTCAGGAAGACGCCCGAATCACCAACGCGGATCTTGCCGAAAAAGTCGGCCTGTCGCCGACGCCGTGCCTGCGCCGTCTGCGGCGGCTTGAGACCGAAGGGATAATCAAAGGCTATCACGCCGAACTCAATCGCGAGATGCTCGGCGTCAACGTAACTGTTATCATCCTCGTCAAACTCGAGCGCGAAGACGATACGACCCTTCGCGAGTTCGAAGCGGCCATCAAAAAGCGCCCGGAGGTGATGGAATGCTATCTCGTGACGGGCA
>CALKYG010000311.1 GCA_938003575.1 uncultured Alphaproteobacteria bacterium | reverse complement strand
ATCGGCCAGATGTCGCCGCGAATTTCAGCAAAGCCGGCGCCTTTCAGCATAACTTCCCTGACGATCCGCAGGAAATGCGTGATAGGGAGCGCCTCGCCGATCGCTTGCGCCCAGTCCGGCATGGCGGCGAACGGAAACATGAACCCCGACAACAGGATTGACGGGAGGAAGATGAAGAACGTCATCTGCATCGCCTGCATCTGCGTCTTCGCGATGGTCGAGATCAAATAGCCGAGCATTAGATTGGTGAAAATGAAAAGCAGAATCGCAAGAAGGAACGGCCAGATCTCTCCCATGAAGGGAATGTCGAATATGAGTCGCGATGCGATCAGCACGATCGACGTCTGAATGATGCCGACGAGTATGTAGGGCGTCGTCTTGCCGATCATGATTTCGCTGGCGCGCACAGGCGTCGAGAGGAGGGATTCGATCGTTCCGCGTTCAACCTCGCGCGTCAGCGCGATCGACGTGATCATGATGAGAGTCATTGTAAGGATAATGCCGAGAAGTCCCGGCACGATGTTCATCGAAGTCTCGCCGGCCGGATTGTACTGACGATGAATGACCGCCTCGAACGGCGCCGCTCCGCCGCGCAGATCTCTGGGCAGGCGATCGAGTTCCGGGGCGAAGGCGCGGCGGGCGATTTCATTCGCCGCAGCGATGGGACCCGAGGCGGCGACCGGGTCGCTCGCATCAGCCGCGATAAGGATCTGAGGGCGCTCGCCGCGCACGAAGTCACGTTCGAAATTCTCCGGAATGACGATGAGATAGGAAATCTCGCCGGAGCGCAGCAGCCGCTCGCCTTCTTTGTCGGACGGGACCTGGGCGATGATGTCGAAATAGCCGGACTGGCGCATCGACGCGAGCAGGCTGCGGGTCAGCGGCCCGTCGTCGCGCAATTCGACCGCTGTCGGCAAGTGGCGCGGATCGGTGTCGATCGCAAAGCCGAAAAGCGTCAGCTGCATGATCGGAACCATGATCATGATCGCGAACGTTGGTCGGTCGCGCCGCATCTGCACGAGTTCTTTCTGAAACACGGCCCTGATGCGCGACATCGAAATCACTGGCCGACCCGCCTTTCGACTCCGTTTGCGAAATTGTCGGCAGCGCCGGACATCAGGTAGATGAACGCTTCTTCAAGCCCGGCGCCGATCGCTTCGACTTGCAGCGCCTCCAGGCCCTCCGCCGATTTGACGCATTTTTCGAGTTTGGCGCGGTCGCGGCCGGCGACATGAATGGCGGCGCCGAACCGCGCGAGCACGTCATAGCCGCCCGCCGATTTGATCCGCCGCATCGCTTCATCGAGGTTTGCGGTTTCGATCCGGTAAGCGTGCAGTCCGACCTCGCCCGGAATGTCGGCGGTGCGCGCGTCAATCAGCTTCTTGCCGAAAGCGATAAAGGCGATGCGGTCGCATTGCACGGCCTCATCCATGTAATGCGTCGATACGAGCGTCGTCACGCCCTCGGCGGCGTAGTCGCGGATGGCGTCCCAGAAATCGCGGCGCGCCTTCGGATCGACGCCCGCGGTCGGTTCGTCGAGGAGCAGGAGTTCGGGCTCGTGAATCATGCAGGCGGCGAGCGCGAGGCGCTGCTTCCATCCGCCGGACAGGGTTCCGGCCAATTGCTTGCGGCGCTCGGAAAGGCCGAGCGATTTCAGCGAGGCCTCGACGCGATCGCGCACATGATCGAGACTGTAAAGGCGCGCGACGAATTCGAGGTTTTCCCGGATTGAAAGATCTTCATAAAGCGAGAAGCGCTGCGTCATGTAGCCGACGCGCTCCTTGATCTCGGCGCTTTGCCGCAGCACGTCGAGGCCGAGGACGGATCCGGCGCCGTCATCCGGCTTCAACAGCCCGCAAACCATGCGGATCGTCGTCGTCTTGCCGGAACCGTTCGGGCCGAGAAAGCCGTAGATCGCGCCGCGCGGGACGGCGAGATCGAAATGATCGACGACCGTCTTTCCGCTGAATTTCTTCGTCAGCCCTTTGACGTCGATGACGAGATCGCCGTTCATTCGAGGTGGACGGAAACGGGAAGACCGGGCCGCAGTCCCGCCGGATCATCCGGGCGCGCTTCGATCAGGAAGACGAGCTTCTCCCGCTCTTTCAACGAATAGATGACGGGCGGGGTGTATTGCGGTTCGCTCGCGATGAACGAGATCGTTGCGCGTCGAGGCTGTGCGCAGCCGTCGCACGAAAAGGCGATCGATTCTCCCATGGCCAGCGACGACAGCATTGGTTCCGCCGCAAAGAACCTGATTTTCAAGTGTTCCCGCGCAAGGAGCGCGACGACCGGTTCTCCGGGCGCGACGACCTCGCCGGGGCGGCGGTAAATGCGTTCAATCGTCCCGTCCGAAGGCGCTGGCGTTTCGAGGTCCGAGAGGCGGCGGCCGGCGAGCGCTGCTGCGGCGGTCGCCGAATCGTATTCACGCATGCCCGCTGATCTCTCGGCGCGCAGCATGTCGAGCCGCGCTTTCGCCGCTGCAAGACCGGCGGCGTCGATATCGAATTTTTCCTTTGAAACGGCGCCGTCCTTCACCAGCAATCTCGACCGGTTGAATGTCTGTTCCGCGAGAACGAGGGCCGCTTCCGCTTCGGCTACCTGTTTCGCCAGCACGCCTCCGTCCGTCGCGCGCGCCGCCGCGCCCTGCGCGAGGGCTGTCGCCTGCTGCGCGGCGAGCGACAGCCGCGCGGGGTCGAGCGTGAAGAGGATGTCGCCCGCCTTCACCTGATCGCCCTCGCGAACGGCGAGCGACCCGACGACGCCCGCATCCTGCGGCGCGAGGTAGAGAAGATCCGCTTCGACATAGCCGGTAAGGCCGGCGTCGGGTTCCCTGGAGCAGGCGGCGAGGAGGAAGGCAGATAAGAAGATCGACGCAAAAAACCCCGCGCTCCGGCGTGAAGGAGCGCGCGATGCGAAGATGAGCGAATTCTTTTGCGCGGAAACCTTCATCGCGTCACCAGTCCATCAAACAGGATGTCGAGATGCGCTTTTGCGCGCTCCTCGGGCGGCGAATTGTCTTTCGCCCCGAGCACATGTTTGCGCATGGCGAAGACGAGCAGGGGGCCCATCACCATGCGCGCCGCCGTATCGGAGTCGATATCGCGGAAGACCCCGGCGCCGACCCCTTTTTCGTGAAGAGTTGAAATGGCGCCGATCGCCTCGTCGACGACGCGCTTGCGGTAATACTCGCCGATTTCCGGGAACCGCGCCGCAACGGAGAGCACGAGTTTCGGCGTCGCGAAAATCCGGGGATCGTTCAGCAATTGCGTCGCGACGGTGACGAGAAGGGTCAATGTCGCCCTGACATCGGCTCCGCCCGCTTCGGCGATTGCGCGGAGACGGTGCGCGGCAGGCGCCGCTTCGCGTTCGATGAGGCCGCGAAGCAGTTCGTCCTTGCTTTCGAAATAGAGATAGACGGCGCCCTTTGAAATTCCGGCGCGCGCCGCGATGTCGTCGACCCGCGCCGCCTCAAATCCCTTTTCGGTGAAAACGGCGAGGGCCGCGTCGAGAATCTCGTCCGGACGCGCCTCGGCGCGGCGCTTGAATTTGGGGCCGGCCGCTTTGGATTTGCGGGTCCCGGCCGGCCTGACGCCGGCGGCTTTGAGGGCGGTTGACATGCATTGTATATAACTGACTAGTCAGTTATATACAAGACCCGCTGCGCGAGGAAGAAAAATAATGTAAATCCAATGCTTTATTTTACTCGGCTGCGTCCTGGGCCGCGGAAAATTGCAGCTCCGCGAGGCGCGCATAGAGGCCTCCGCGGGCGAGAAGCTCGCCATGGGTTCCTTGATCGACGACCTCGCCCGCGTCGAGAACGATGATGCGGTCGGCCTTAAGCACGGTGGCAAGACGGTGCGCGATGACGATTGAAGTCCGGCCCTTTGAGATGCGTTCAAAAGCGATCTGGATAAGCCGTTCGCTTTCTGAATCGAGCGCGCTCGTCGCCTCGTCGAGGAGCACGATCGGCGCATTGCGGAGAATGGCGCGCGCAATGGCGATGCGCTGGCGCTGTCCGCCGGAAAGAGTCGAGGCGCCTTGCCCGAGCTGCGTATCGTAGCCCTCGGGCAGCGCGGAAATAAAGTCATGCGCATTCGCCGTCCGCGCCGCTGCGACGACCTCCTCGTCTGTCGCACCCGGCCGTCCGAAGCGGATGTTGTCGGCGGCCGAGCCCGCAAAGAGCGGCGCGCTCTGCTGCACGATGGAGATCGAGCGCCGCAGCGCCTCCGGTTCGAGATGGCGAATGTCGACGCCGTCAATGGAGATCGACCCTTCCTGCGGATCGTAGAAGCGCAGGAGCAACTGGAAGAAGGTCGACTTGCCGGCGCCCGACGGGCCGACGAGAGCCGTCGTCTTGCCGCTCTCGAACGTGACGCTTACGCCTTTAAGCGCGCGCATCTCAGGCCGCGCCGGATAGGAGAAGGCGACGCCGGAAAACGCGATATCGCCCTTCACAGGCGCCGGCAGCGCGGCGACGGGCGGCTCGGCGCGGATTTCCGGCTGCGCGGCAAGCAGCTCCATCAGACGTTCGGTCGCGCCGGCCGCGCGCATGACTTCAGCATAGGTTTCCGTCAGCATGCCGACGCCTGACACCGCCACAAACGCGTACATGACGAACTGGGTCATGGCGCCGGGCGTCAGCGCGCCCGACTGCACCTCGGTCGCGCCGAACCAGAGGACGGCGATGAGGCCGCCAAGGACCAGGGAGAAAATGATCGCCGTCATGTAGGCGCGAACAGTGACGCGCTTGAGGGCGACATCGAAAGTCGCCTCGACGGCGCGACGAAAATCGCCGTCCTCCTCCTTCTCGCGCGTGAACGCCTGAACGGTCTCGATGGCGCCGAGGCTTTCGGACGCCCGCCCCGACGCGGCGGCGAGGTTATCCTGGCTGGCGCGGGAAAGTCGCTGCACGCGGCGTCCAAACAGGATGATCGGCCCCAGCATCAGCGGGCCGACGGCGAGCATCATCAGCGCGAGCTTCCAGCTGACGAGGAACATGAGGAGAAGGGCGCCGACGGTCGTAGCAATCGTTCGCACCGCAACGGAAATCGATGAGCCGATCAGCGTCTCGATCAGCGTCGTATCGGTCGTCAGGCGGGAGAGCACCTCGCCGGTCCGGACGTTGACGTAAAAGGACGGGCTCAGCCCGAGAAGGTGCGCATAAACGGTTTGCCGTATGTCGGCGACGACGCGCTCTCCAAGACGGCTCACGAAATAATAGCGTCCGGCGCTCGCCAGGCCGAGCGCGATCGCGACGACGAAGCCGATGATGAAATAGGCCGTCAGGTCGTCGCCGAACTCCATCCTTCGGCAGACCGGCGCGTTCGACGCGCCGGCGAATCCGCAATCGACGACTAGGCGGAACGCGGCGGGCAGAAGAAGCGTCAGGGCCGACGCCATGATAAGGAAGACGACGAAGCCGCCGAGCAGGCCCTTGTATCGCAGCACGAATGGAACAAGCCGTGCGAGCGGCTTGATCGAACGCGCCTTGGCGCGATGCTCCGCGTCCCGCGATATTTCTGCGGCGAAGGAAGAGCCGCGATCCTTGTCGGCGCGGGCGGAATCATCCGTTGACGGCATATTACGCTTTCGGCGCGCCTTCCTCTGTCGAGCCCGGCGGCACGAATGTCATGACTGTCTGGAAGGCGGCCGCCGCCGCCGCGCCGCCTGACATGCAAAGAAGAAGGCCGGTGATCGTTTTCGGCAGGATTATGCCGGCGAACTTGACGGCGAACAGCAAGAGGATAAGGGCGACCGCCGCGCGGGCGTAAAAGCGGACGAGATCGGAAAAAGTGTCGCCGCCGTGAAATTGCGCCGCAAAACGCGGCCAGGCGACATAGATATAGACCCAGCAGCCGAACCCGGCGGCGACAATCGCCGGCGCGAGCGACAATCCGTGAAAGAGTCCGGTCAGGATCGAGCGGGCGTCCGTAAAACTGATCGCCGCCAGCGCGGCGCCGATGATCCCGTAAATCGCAGTGACGCCGAGCGTCATCAGCGGCTTGGCGTGTCGCGCGCGCCTGAAAGCGCCGCCTTTGGGCGGGATGCCCCAATTTCTTGTCACGCAACGTCTCCAGAAAGATGCGCCCTGACCGATGCGAAGACTTTTTCAAACATGCCTTCGGTCAAGCGTCCGGTGTTCGTGTTGTAACGCGAGCAATGGTAACTGTCGAATATCGTAACGCCGCGGCCGGTCGGATGAGCGGCCCCATGCGCGAACGGGGCCGATTTCGGCCTTATTTCCAGCGCCGCGAGCGTCGAATCGTGAGCGACCCGGCCCAGGCAGACGATCGCCTTCAGATGCGGCAGCGATTCGATTCGCGCCTTGAGGAAGGGACGACAGGCGCGAATTTCCGCCGGCGTCGGCTTGTTTTCCGGCGGCGCGCACCGGACGGCGTTTGAAATCATCGTGCGCTGAAGTGCAACGCCGTCGTCGGGACGCGCCGCGTAGGCGCCTTTCGAAAATCCGAACCTGGCGAGCGTCCTGTAAAGGAGATCGCCGGCGTAATCTCCGGTGAACGGCCTTCCGGTCCGGTTCGCGCCGTGCAGTCCGGGCGCGAGGCCGATGACAAGCAGCTGGGCGCCCTCGTCGCCGAATGACGGCGCCGGCCCATTGTAATAGGCGGGATAGTCCTTTGCATTCGCGCGCCGGTAATCGACGAGACGCGGGCACCGTGCGCAGGTTTTCTCCGGTTCGGCGCAAGCGACGCTCTCAGCGTCCGTCTCCTTGCGTGCCGGGGCGCGCGCCATCGCGCCCGCCCTAATCGACGTCTTCGAATTCGTCGTCGAATTCGCTTTCGAAGTCGTCGTCGAAATCAGCGTGCGGGGAAGGACGCGGTTTCCTTGCAGGGCCGCCGGTGCGTCCGATTTCTTTCTCAAGCTCGGCGAGATCGAAGAAGCGGTCCGCCTGCCGGCGCAGTTCGTCGGACGCCATCGGGGGTTGCGATTTGATCGTCGATACGACGGTCACCCGCACGCCCATCGCCTGCACCGCCTCGATTGCGCGCTTGAAGTCGCCGTTGCCGGTGAAAAGCACGACATGATCGAGCTTTGGCGCAAGGGTCAGCATCTCGACGGCAAGTTCGATATCGGTCGAGCCCTTGAAGCGCTTTTTGCCGACGGCGTCGGTGAATTCCCGCGCCATTTTCGTGACCATCGTGTAGCCATTGTAATCCAGCCAGTCCACGAGCGGGCGGAGCGGTGAATAGTCCTGTTCCTTGTCTTCCTGGATCGCGGTAAAGTAATACGCGCGGACAAGCTTGCTCGCCGCCCTCGATTTCGCCAGCAAGCTCTTGTAATCCATATCGAAACCAAGAGCTCTTGCGGCCTTGTACAAATTGGCGCCGTCAATGAAGAGCGCAGTCTTTTCGTTTTCGCGCATCCCAAGGAATGAAGTCATTCTATCCTCTCTAAACTATGCAACGCCCCGACTATGCAACGCCC
The DNA here is from genome assembly GCA_938003575.1 of uncultured Alphaproteobacteria bacterium. Taxonomy (GTDB): domain Bacteria; phylum Pseudomonadota; class Alphaproteobacteria; order Caulobacterales; family Parvularculaceae; genus Amphiplicatus. The sequence continues at coordinate 1,392 of CALKYG010000311.1, read as the reverse complement.
CGCGCGAGTATCGCTTTGCCGCGTTATGTAAGGCCCTAAATAGATGATTCTCATCGGGTTAGGATCAAGCCTGCCCTTCTGCGGCGCTGAGCCGCAAGAGGTGCTGCGGCTGGCGATCCGCGCGATCGGGCGGTTTGCGCCCGTCGGCGACATTTCGAGATTCTACGCGTCGCCCGCTTGGCCTGATCCCTCTGATCCGCCCTTTGTGAACGCCGTCATTGCCGTTTCGACGCCGCTGTCGCCGGTCGCCCTTCTTCGCGCCCTGCATGAAGTCGAAGCCGCGTTCGGGCGGCGGCGGGACCGCAAGAACGCCCCCCGGACGCTCGATCTTGATCTTTTGGCCTTTGGGCGGCTGACGAGCAGGGGCGGCAAGGGGCCGGACCTGCCGCATCCAAGGCTTGCATCGCGGGACTTTGTGCTGGCCCCCCTTTGCGACATCGCCCCGGACTGGATCTACCCGTTGACCGGCCAAACCTGCCGTCAGATGCTGGCCGCGCTCAAGGAGGTCAGGGCGACGCCGCTTTCCGGTTAAAACCGTGGATTTTCTCGTCCTGAAGGTTGTATTTCCTAAAGAAGGCGGTTATCTGCCCCCTTCCGCCGTCCTGCCGAAGGGCCGGGCGGCGATGACTGTTTCAGGAGACTTGAATGGCCCGCGTCACCGTCGAAGACTGCGTAGAAAAGGTGCCGAACCGCTTTGACCTCGTCCTGCTCGCTGCGCACCGCGCGCGCGTCCTTTCGTCGGGCGCTCCGCTGACCGTTGACCGCGACCGCGACAAGAATCCGGTCGTCGCCTTGCGGGAAATCGCCGATGGCGGCCTTCAGCCGGATGATCTTCGTGAGGATCTGGTCTCGTCCCTGCAAAAGCAGTTCAACGTGGAGGACGACGCGTCGGGCGAGGGAGCGATCGAGAAGGCGGACACGCCGGAATTCGACCGCACCAGCCAGGAAGAGTTCCTCCAGCAGATCAAGGCGGCGGGCATGACGACTCCGCAATCCCTGCCGAAGGGCTGAAAAAGCCGCTTTCCTTACGCAATTGCGGAAAACCGGTTGATCGGCGATTCCGCCCTGCGATAATGGCGGGGCCGGTTTCGCGCGCTCGTGCGCGGGGCTTCAACTGAAAGGCGCAAGTGCCGCAATGGCCGAAGACGGGCGCGAACCCAGGCTCAACGGGGCTGATCGCGGCGGCGAGGAGTCGTCCGGCGCCGGCGCGGCCAGGGCGGGAAGGAAATCCGATGCGCCGAACAAGAATGCGGCTGCTGCGCAGAAAAATTCATCAAAGAGCGGCGGCAAGACGCAAGTTGAGCCTTGCGGACCGGAAGGCGCACAGCAAAAGAAGGAAGCTTCACCACACGCAAAAGAGACGGCGAAGGCGGCGACCGGTCACCTGATCCG
>CALKYG010000310.1 GCA_938003575.1 uncultured Alphaproteobacteria bacterium | reverse complement strand
GATCTCGGTCAAACTTTCAGCGCTTCACCCCCGCTATGAATACGCCAAGCGCGACCGTGTGCTCGATGAACTTGGCGCCCGCGTGCTGAAACTCGCCGTTCAGGCGAAAGAAGCCAATATCGGCTTCAACATCGACGCCGAAGAAGCGGCGCGCCTCGATCTGTCGCTCGATCTCATCGAGTCCCTGATGAGAAACGCCAGGCTGGCCGGCTGGGAAGGCCTCGGCGTCGTCGTGCAGGCCTATCAACGCCGGGCGCCGTTCGTCATCGACTGGCTTGCCGCGCTTGCGCGCGAACGCGGGACGCGGATCATGGTGCGCCTTGTCAAGGGCGCGTACTGGGACGCCGAGATCAAGCGCGCGCAGGTGATGGGTCTTGAATCGTATCCCGTCTTCACGCGCAAGGTGCTGACCGACGTTTCATTTCAGGCGTGCGCCCGGAAACTCTTCCGCAACGCAGACATCATTTATCCGCAATTCGCCACGCACAACGCGCTTACCGCGGCGCTGGTTCTCGAGATGGCGGGCGACGTCAAACGCTTTGAACTGCAACGCCTGCACGGGATGGGCGAAGCGCTGCACGACAGCCTTCTGAAAGGCGGAGTGCGCTCGCGCATCTACGCGCCTGTCGGCGGACACCGCGAACTCCTGCCCTATCTTGTCCGCCGGCTTCTCGAAAACGGCGCGAATTCATCGTTCGTCAATCGCCTCTTCGATCCGGAGACCTCTGTCGACGACATCGTCGCCGATCCGGTCGAGGAAGCGCGGTCGCTCAATATCATCCCGAACGCCGCGATCCCTGCGCCGCGCGATCTGTTCGGCGGAACGCGCCTGCTGGCCGAGGGATGGGACGAATCCGACCCGGACACCGCCGCACAGCTTCAACTCGCCGTCGGGCAGGCGCTGCCGTCGAAGCGGGCCTATGGCCCGATCATCGACGGCGCACGGCACAAAGGCCCCGGCGCGCCGTCGGTCAATCCGGCGCATCACGGAGAAACGATCGGCGAGGTCGATCTTGCAGAGGCGGCGCATGTCGCCCTCGCCTGCTCAAGCGCTGCGGCCGCGCAACCCGCATGGGCGAAGCAGCCGTCCGGCGAGCGGGGCGCAATCCTGAAACGCGCGGCCGACATGCTCGAAGAACGCGCCGAATATTTCATTCAGCTTGCAACGCGCGAAGCGGGCAAGACGATCCCGGATGCGATCGCCGAAATTCGCGAGGCGGTCGATTTCCTCCGCTATTACGCCGTCGAGGCCGAAAAGGCTTCCGGCGAGCCGCTCGGCGTCGTCGCATGCATCAGCCCCTGGAATTTTCCGCTGGCGATATTTGTCGGCCAGGTTTCCGCCGCGCTCGCGGTCGGCAACGCCGTGGTCGCAAAGCCCGCGGAGCAGACGCCGATCATTGCGCACGAGGCGGTAAAGCTGCTGCACGAGGCCGGCGTTCCAGTCGGCGCCTTGCATTTTCTGCCCGGGGACGGCCCTTCCGTCGGCGGACCGCTTGTGCGGCATCCGGCCGTCAAGGGCGTCGTTTTCACAGGATCGACCGAAGTCGCCCGGATCATCAACCGGACGCTCATCGAGTCCGGCAAGACGGACGCGGCGCTCATCGCGGAGACCGGCGGCGTCAATGCGATGATCATCGATTCAACCGCCTTGCTTGAACAGGCGGTGCGCGACGTCGTTTCGTCCGCTTTCCAGAGCGCGGGACAGCGCTGCTCCGCCTGCCGCCTCGTCTGCGTCCAGGACGATGTTGCGGACCGGTTCAACGAAATGCTCGCCGGGGCGATGGCGGAGCTTTCGGTCGGCGATCCCGCCATCCTGTCAACGGATGTCGGCCCGGTCATCGACGCCGACGCCTGCGACAATATCCGCGCGCATATTGACGAGATGGAGAAATCAGCAAGGCTCATCGCGCGCGCGCCGCAGTCCGCGATGAGCAAGACCGGCGGCTTCATTGAGCCGGTCGCGTTCGAAATCGCCCGCATCGGCGATCTCAAACGCGAAGTGTTCGGCCCGGTGCTTCACGTCGTGCGGTTCAGCGCCGGCGCGATCGGCGCGGTCGTCGATGAAATCAATTCCCTTGGCTTCGGTCTCACCATGGGCCTGCACACGCGGATAGACGAAACCATGCATGAAGTCGTCGCCAGGGCGCGGGTCGGCAATATCTATGTCAATCGCAACCAGATCGGCGCGGTCGTCGGGGTTCAGCCTTTCGGGGGCGAAGGGCTTTCCGGCACCGGTCCCAAGGCGGGCGGCCCGCACTACCTCTCCGCCCTGATGAAATCCCCCGCGCCTCAGGACGGATCCCCGCTGGAGGTCACGGCGAATGCGCCGCTTCCACTCTTCGACCAGCAGGTGAGGAAGTCGGAGGCCGCCTACGTCAAATGGAACGCTGCGCCGGACCGCCGGGAAATTCTCACGCGGGCGGCCGGCGCCGCGCGCGATGAAATCGCCGATCTGTTCCGCGCGGCGAGCGCCGCCTTCGCGCACTATTTCGAAACCGCGGTTGAGCTTCCCGGGCCGACCGGCGAGGCGAATTCCCTCCGGCTGAAAGGGCGCGGCGTCGTCATCTGTCTCGGCTGCGGCAGTCCGGCGGCGAACCGGCGCGAGATCGCGCTGGCGCTGGCCGCCGGCAATGCGGTTCTTTGCTCGTCGGCGCTGAGCGACCGAATCGCCGAACCACTCGTCCGGGCCGGCGCCCCCGCTGACCTTGTGATCGGCCTTCCGATCGGGCCCGCCATTCACGAGGCGGCGCTGCTCGATGCGCGCATCCGCGCCGTCGTCTTTGACGGCGCTCCGTCTTCGCGCGCGGCTCTTCTCTCCAAGATGGCCGACAGGACCGGCTCGATTGCGCCGTTGCTGAGTTCGTATGACGCGCCCTGGCGATTCGCGACGGAGAGAACTTTAACCATCAATACGACGGCGGCGGGCGGCGACGTCAGGCTGCTTTCGCTGCCCGAATAGGGTCGGGACCGCCCCTTTCGCCGCATCAGGCCCGCTCTTCGCCGCAACTGCCTTGTTTCGCCTCAGCATTCGAGACTGTGCTATAGGAGAAGGATGCAGCAAGCGCCGATGACCGCCATTGACCTCAGCCCCGCCCATCACGGGCCTTTCATCGCGGCGCCGACGCCGTCTCGCAAGGCGATGAACTGGTTCTTCGCCGACAAAGAGCGCCTGTTCTGGTTCCTTCAGATTTCAGGATGGCTCGGCTTCTTCGTCTTTCACGTCCTCGCCGTCTCGTCGCTTGTCGCGGGCTGGTCGCAGCAATCGGTCGCCTATTCAATCGCCATGTCGATTGTCGGCCTGTTGACGACGTCAATCGTGCTTCGCCCGATTTACCGCTTTGCGCGCCGGCAGCATCCGGCCGCCCTCCTCCTGATCGGCATTTCGACGACGGCCGCCGCGACGATCGCGATGTCGATCGCCAAGCTTCAGACCTTTGTCCTCATCTTCGGGGAGGAATGGGTGCTTAACCGCGGCGCCGATCTTGGCAGCTCGAATCTTTTCATGCTGATCCGGCCTGACCTTCCGCCGAACTTTTTCCTTCTGATGTCGTGGGGCGGCTTTTATTTCGGGATCAACTATTACCTGAAGCTGCGCGATGAATCGGAACGCGCGCTGATGGCGGCGCGCCTCGCCGATCAGGCGCAGCTGAAAATGCTGCGCTATCAGCTCAACCCGCATTTCCTGTTCAACACGCTGAACGCCATATCGACGCTCGTCCTTGAAAAGGACGGAAAACAGGCGAACCAGATGCTGACGAAGCTGTCGGCCTTCCTGCGCTATTCGCTGGACAGCGATCCGTTGCAAAAGACGTCGCTGGCCGAGGAGCTGCGCGCGCTTCAATTATACCTCGATATTGAAAAAACGCGCTTCGCTGATCGCCTGCAGATCAAAATCGACGTCGACAACGAAGCGCTGGACGCCCAGGTTCCCTCGCTCATTCTTCAGCCGGCGATCGAAAACGCCATCAAATACGCGATCGCGCGAATGGAATCCGGCGGCGAGATCGGCATCGTCGCCAAACGCGATGAAGCGATGCTGAATCTCCAGGTCTGCGACAACGGCCCTTCCGCGCCTGACAATCTCGACCTCCTGCTTGCTGACGGCAAAACCGGGGTCGGCCTCATCAACATGCGCGACCGGCTCGCGCACCTTTACGGCGGGCGGCAGTCGTTCAGCCTCACGAAAAACGAACCGCAAGGGCTGTGCGTCAACCTTCGCATACCCTTCGAAACAAAACGGCAAATCCTCGGAGCCTAGAAAATGGAAGAACAAAAAATCCGTGTGATGCTTGTTGACGACGAGCCGCTCGCCA
>CALKYG010000309.1 GCA_938003575.1 uncultured Alphaproteobacteria bacterium | reverse complement strand
CCCAGACATGAACCCGTTGCGCGCCGGCGCTTGCAGTCGTCATGGCGGGATGCTCCTTTATCATGGCTGCCTTGTATTAGTGCGCTTCGCCCGCGCCGCCATGTTGATCAGCGTCAAACCGGCGCGGCGCGACTTGCCGGTGCGCATTTCCCTTGCTCGCAGCGGCAGTGGAAAACTATATAGTTTACTTGCAGGCCGGGCCAATCCCCGGAAACGGAGCGCAGACCATGGACCATTTCGACGTCATCATCGTCGGCGCGGGCATTTCGGGAATCGGCGCGGCCCACCACCTTCAGAAAAAATGCCCGGGCCGGAGCTTTGCGATCCTCGAAGCGCGGGAGGCGATCGGCGGCACCTGGGACCTGTTCCGCTATCCGGGCATCCGGTCCGACAGCGACATGTTCACGCTCGGCTACGGGTTTCGTCCGTGGCGCAACGACAAGGTGATCGCCGACGGACCGTCGATCAAATCCTATCTGAACGCGACGGCGAAGGAATACGGAATCGACCGGCGCATCCGCTTCAACACCCGGGTCGAATCGATGGACTTCGACAGCGCCGCGGCGCGCTGGACCGTCAAGACGGCGACGCCCGACGGCGAACGGACCTTTTCCTGCAACTTCCTCTGGATGTGCTCCGGCTATTACCGCTATTCGGCGGGCTACACGCCGGATTTTCCGGGTGCTGACAAATTCAGGGGAGAAGTGATCCATCCGCAGCTCTGGCCGGAATCCTTCGACTATTCCGGCAAGGAGATCGTCGTCATCGGTTCGGGCGCGACGGCGGTGACGCTCATTCCGTCTATGACCGACAAGGCCGCGCATGTGACGATGCTCCAGCGTTCGCCGTCGTGGTTCTATAATCTGCCGCAGACGAGCAATGTCGCCGGCGCGATGTCGAAAGTCGTCGGGCGCCCGCTGGCGTTCCGTCTCCTTCGCTGGTGGCGCATCGTCTTCCAGCAGATCATGTACGCGCTGATCCGCGCGCGGCCGGAAAAGGCCGGTGCGAATCTTCTGAACCTCGTGCGCGAACAGCTTCCCGCCGGTTACGATGTCGAGAAGCATTTCCATCCGCGCTACAATCCGTGGGACCAGAGGCTTTGCGTCGTGCCGGACGGCGATCTCTTCGAGGCGATCCGGGCGGGCAAGGCCTCCGTCGAAACCGACGAGATCGACAGCTGGGTTGAGGACGGAATCCGCCTGAAATCCGGCAAGACCCTCAAAGCCGACGTCATCGTCACCGCGACCGGCCTTTATCTTGAGGCGATGGGCGGCGCAAAGGCGAGCGTCGACGGGCGCCCGGTCGACCTCGGCAAGACCTTCACCTATCGCGGCTTCGCCTGTTCGGATTTGCCGAACCTTGCGTTCGTCTTCGGCTATACGAATTCATCCTGGACGCTGCGCGCCGACCTGATTTCGCATTATGTCTGCCGCTTGCTGAACTATATGGAGGCGCGCGGCTATGACATCGCGACGCCCGTCAATGACGACCCGGCCCTGAAGGCGGAGCCGTTCCTCAATCTCAGTTCCGGTTATATCCTGCGCGCCGCCGAACGCCTGCCGAAACAGGGCGACCGCGCGCCGTGGCGCAATCCGCAAAGCTATTTCCGCGACATCCTCACGCTGAGGTTCGGCCGCATCAGCGACGGAGTCATGAAATTTTCGAAAGCTGCGGAAGCGAAACAATCACGAAAAGAAGACGAAACGTCTGCAATCGCGGCGGAATAAGCGGCTTATCCCAGATAGTTGTGCGTGCGCGGCGTGCAATTCGCGCTGGCGTCGGCCAATTGATTAACGTAATGGAGACCGCTTCGTAATGGCGTGGTTTCCGCTGGCGCGCGACGCCGGCGGTCGGGGTGGTCGCATCGCATGAAGAAGACGGCCGAACAGGCAAGCGCACCGTCGCTCGATGCGCGCATTGAGCGCTTCCTGCTGCGCCAACGCATTCTCCGGTTTCAGCTGTGGCAGGCCTTGCTGTTGATAATCATTAGCGGCGCGCTCGTCGTGTTTTACGGCATGCTCGCGGTCGACGGCGGGAAGCGCGACGCGAACAGTCTCGCGCGCGGGATTCATCTGGTGTCGATCGCGCCGCATCTCGCCATGCGCGCAATCG
>CALKYG010000308.1 GCA_938003575.1 uncultured Alphaproteobacteria bacterium | reverse complement strand
AGCGGCGCTTGACGCCAGCAGCGCCCTCGCCAACGGCGTCGGCAGCAGATCGCATACCTCTTCGAGGCGCGGATGCATGTACTCCCAGACCCGCACGATCTGACCATCAGCGGCCCGCACATCCTCGCGGAGTCGCTGAAAGCGGCGCGCGCGCGTTTTGAGATCGGCGACGCGAATGACGTCGTCATAAGCCATCGCGAGAGCGAGGTATTTCGCAAGCGTATTGGAAAGCTTGAATTGACGCGCCTCGCCGCCGCAAGTGCGATCTGTCGCTATTATCTTCTCAATCCGGTCGAGATAGAGCGCGCCATAACGCGGATCCTGAAAATCGACAGCTCGCTTCAGTCCTTCGCGCGCAAGGTCCCGCACGCTCGACGGGAGATGCGAAAGCCTTGCAAGCAAGGGCGCGACGGCCGGCGCGGCGCTTGAGCCGGCCTTCGACGGGGCTTCAATCTCCGCCGACGGAGATTCAGCGCCGCCGCACGCGGCGGCGAATCCCGCGGCAAAGCCGTTGAGATTGCGCTCAACCGCCCGGCCGCCCGCGCGGATTTCATCTTCAAACAGCCCGCGGCGAATGGGCGACGCACCTGAACCTGCAAGCGCTCCGAGCATCACCGCGCTGATGACGGCGCCGGCGTCCTCTGCTGTCTTCTCCATGTCGAACCAAACCGCGCGTGCGACGGCTGCGTCGACGCTGAGGCGAACGACGGCGGAATCTTGCCGGCCGTCGCCCATCGCGATCTTTTCGCCGATGGCGTAAACGCGATGCGTTGATGCGATGAGCGTCGTTCGCCTTGAGAGAAATCCCCGCGCGAGCGCCCGGCCCGCTTCCATCATTTCCGCCGCAATTAGAATGTCGACATCGCCCGGCGCCGGCATCAGCGCCAGGATCGGCGCGGCGCCTTTTTCGTCAGCGACCGATTTTGGAAAGAGTTCGATATAATAGATTGTGGCGCCAGTGCGCTGAGCAACGCCTGGCACTGATGTCGACTGCGCGAGAAAGCCGGCCCGTTCGCCCGCTTTTACGATCCACTCTGCGAGGACTCCGCCGCCCTGTCCGCCGAGCGCCATCACCGCGATCTTGATGGGGCGCACGCTCATTCGGCGAGCCCAAAGCCATAACGTGCGCGGCGCTTATCCGCACCACGCTGAAAATACGATATGATAGCGCCTCTCAATCGCGCGGCGAGTCTGTCGAAAAAGGACGGATTGTAGACAAGTTCGGCGCGATAAAAGGAAGGGCACAAAACAGCCGCATGCGCATTTTCGCCGCAAACACCGCACCCGACGCAGTCATTGTTCACATAAGCGACGGGGTCGTCGCGCAACGGGTCAGGGTTGTCCCGTATTGTCAGAGACGGGCAGCCGGAAAGGCGGATGCAGCTGTGATCGCCGGTGCAGGTGTCCGGATCGACGCCGTAGCGCGCGCGAATAACGCGCTTGCCCTCGCGGATCGCTTTGTCGCGGACCGGCTTTTCACGCCGCTGTCGATTGAGCATGCATTCGGCCTGCGCAATGATGATCTTCGGGCCTTTCGCCGCTGTCGTCATCGCCTCTTTTAGGACGCGCTTCATACGGCCGATATCATAGGTGTGGACTTCCTCCACCCATTCGACGCCGACGCCCCTCACCGCTTTCGCAATCGGGTTGTTGGTGTTTTTCGTCTTGTTGACGGCGCGCGACGACAAAATATCCTGCCCGCCGGTAGCCGCCGAATAGCCGTTGTCGATTATGATGAGCACATTGTCAGACTTATTGAACACGGCGTTGCCGACGCCGCTCGTCAGGCCGTTATGCCAGAAGCCGCCATCGCCCATCATTGAAACGGTTCGCTGCTTCGCAGGCGCGCCAAACGCTGATGCGCCCGCCCAGCCGAGGCCGTAGCCCATCGTCGTATTGCCGATGTCGAATGGCGGCAATATTGAAAATAGGTGGCAGCCGATATCGCAGCTGACGTGAAACTTGCCGATTTCCTTTTGCACGAGTTTCATCGCTGAAAAGACCGGGCGTTCCGGGCAGCCGGTGCAAAAACCCGCCGGTCGCTGCGGCACAATGGAGGCGACCCGTTCCGCGACGTCGCCCGTCGTTTGCGGCGACTCATGGGCAATGTGGGGCGCGTGCGTTGATAGAAATCTTGCGAGCCCGTCTCGGATAACGCTGCTCGTGTATTCGCCGGCGCGCGGCAGCACATCCTTGCCGACGATCTTCGTTTGAATATCGGCGGCGCGGAGGATCGAATTGACCGACTGCTCAATATATTCAGGCTGACCTTCCTCAACCAGCAGCACCGCTTTCTTGTCGAGGCAGAAACCCTTCACTTCATCTTCTATCAGCGGATAGGCGACGTTGAGGCAGTAAATCGGGATTTCCGTCTCGCCGAAGGCGTTCGAAATCCCGAGAAGCTCCATTGCGCGGTTGAGCGTGTTGTAAAGCCCGCCCTGCACGATGACGCCAATATCGCCTTTCGCGCCGCCGAGAAATTCGTTGAGACGATGTTTCCGGATAAAATCAATCGCCGCCGGCCAGCGTTTTTCGACTTTCTCGATCTCGTGCGCGAAATTCGACGGCGGCAGAACGATGCGCCCGTAATCGCGCGTTGGATGCTCCATCGCATCCATAAGACCATAGGAAGGGCGCACATTGTCTTTGGCGACAAAGGAGCCGTAAACGTGACAGGCGCGAATGCGAAGCTCAAGGAACACCGGGGTGTTTGACGCTTCGGAGAGTTCAAAACCGCGCTCAACAGCGTTGACGATCGAAACAAGATTGGGTCGCGGGTCGAGCAGCCACATCTGCGACTTCATCGCGAAGGCGTGGCTGCGCTCCTGCATGATTGAGGAACCTTCGCCGTAATCCTCGCCAAGGATGATGAGTGCGCCGCCTTTGACGCCGCTCGATGCGAGTTGCGACAGCGCATCCGATGCGACATTGGTGCCGACGGTCGATTTCCATGTGACAGCCCCGCGCAGCGGATAATTGACCGACGCGGCCAGCATCGCCGCCGCCGCCGCCTCGCTCGCGCTCGCCTCAAAATGCACGCCAAGCTCGCCGAGGATTTCCTGCGCATCAGAGAGGACATCCATGAGATGGGAGATCGGCGCGCCTTGATAGCCGCCAACATAGGAAACGCCGGACTGAAGCAACGCCTTGGTGACGGCGAGAATGCCCTCGCCGCGAAAAACTTCGCCCGCCCCGATACGAAGGTCCTCAACCTCCTTCGCGAATGAGCGCTCCGCCATAGCGCCTTGCCCTTTCCCATCCCCGGGAAAGGCTAAGCCTCATTAGTTGATTTTTCAATTGATATTTTATCACAAGAACGACTGGGTTCGCGCACCATCAATCGTCCTTTGAGGAAACTCAGCTCTTCAAACCCATCATCGCGCGCGTTTGCGCCGGAGAGGCGACG
>CALKYG010000307.1 GCA_938003575.1 uncultured Alphaproteobacteria bacterium | reverse complement strand
CGGCGCCGAAGGAGCAACCGCCCCGGAAACTCTCAGGCAAAAGGACCGCGCGCGGGTTGAAGGCTGGAAAGCGGCCGGAGCGATCCGGCCCACCGAAGGAGTAAGCCGGATCTGATCCGGTGAAATCTCTCAGGTTCCGTGACAGCCGGGGTTTCCGCCCGAAAGGGCGGGTCTTGTTCATGGAACCGATATGACTGCGCTTAAACGCACCCCGCTTTACGGACTGCATCTTTCGCTCGGCGCGAAGATGGTTGAATTCGCCGGTTACGAGATGCCGGTGCAATATCCGGACGGCGTCCTCAAAGAACATGTCTGGACGCGGACCAGAGCGGGGCTTTTCGACGTCTCGCATATGGGTCAGGCCTTCCTTTCGACGGCGCGCATGCCGCTCGGGAGCGATGAGGCGCATGCGGATATTTCGGAAGCGATCGAAGCGCTTTTGCCCGGCGAGATCCGCAAATTGAAAAAAGGCGGGATGCGCTATTCGGTGCTGCTGAACGCTGACGGCGGCATCATGGATGATTTGATGGTGACGCGTCCCGTCCGCGACGAGAGGCAGGGCCTTCTTTTCCTCGTCGTCAACGCCGCCTGCAAGGATGCGGACTTCGCGCATATCAGGAACAGGCTTGCCGGCCGCGCCAAACTCGAAATCGCGGATGATCGAAGCCTGCTTGCGTTGCAGGGACCATCGGCCGCGAAGGTTCTCGACGCGATCGTTCCCGGCTGCGCGACGCAGACCTTCATGTCGATGAGGCCCTATGACTGGAAGGGCGTCGATCTGATCGTCTCGCGCTGCGGCTATACGGGCGAAGACGGCTTTGAGGTCTCGGTCCCGAACGGCCATGCGGAGCAACTCGCGAGAGAAATGCTCGCGCACCCGGACGTCATGCCGATCGGCCTCGGCGCGCGCGACTCTCTGCGCCTCGAAGCCGGGCTTTGCCTTTACGGGCATGACATCGATGCGACGACGTCGCCGGTCGAGGGCAACATCGCCTTCGCGCTCGGCAAGCGCCGCAAGGAAGAGGCGAATTTTCCCGGCGCCAAACGCATTCTCGGCGAACTCGCAAACGGGCCGAAGCGTCTTCGCGTCGGCGTGAAGCCTGAGGGCCGTGCGCCCGCGCGCGAGGGAACCGAAATCGTCGACATGTCCGGCGCGAAAATCGGCGTCGTCACCTCCGGCGGCTTCGGCCCCACGGTGAACGCGCCTGTCGCCATGGGGTATGTCGACTTTGCCCATTCGAAAACCGGAACGCAGGTTCAATTGATGGTGCGCGGCAAGGCGCTGCCCGCCTCGATCGTCGACATGCCTGTCGTTCCTCACACCTATTACCGCGGCTAGGAGATCGCCATGACTGTGAAATACACCAAAGACCATGAATGGGTGCGCTTTGAGGGATCCGGGGCGACAATCGGCATCAGCACGCACGCCGCTGAACAGCTTGGCGACGTTGTGTTCGTCGAACTTCCCGAAGTCGGCAAGACCTTCAACAAGGGCGACGACATGGCGGTCGTTGAATCGGTCAAGGCCGCCTCAGACGTCTATGCGCCGATTTCAGGCGAGGTGATTGAAGTGAACCAGTCGATCGTCGACGATCCGGCGCAGGTGAACGCCGACCCGCAAGGCGCGGCGTGGTTCGTCAAGCTGAAGCCGGCCAATCCGGCCGAGGCCGACGAGCTGATGGACGAGGCCGCTTACAAATCATTCCTTGAAACAATCTGAGCCCCATGCGCTATCTTCCTCTTTCCGCCGCCGACCGGCGCGCCATGCTCGACGTCATCGGCGCCAAGTCCGTGGACGACCTTTACGCCGACGTGCCGAAATCGGCGCTGAACGCGGCCATCGATCTGCCGTCGCACAGGGGCGAACTCGAGGTCGAGCGCATCATGGGGGCGATGGCGGCGAAAAACCGCGCGGCGGGGGCGGGGCCGTTCTTCGTCGGCGCCGGCGCCTACAAGCACCATGTGCCGGCGACCGTCGATCACATCATCCAGCGGTCGGAATTCCTCACATCCTACACGCCGTACCAGCCGGAAATCGCGCAAGGCACGCTGCAATATCTCTTTGAATTCCAGTCGCAGGTCGCGGCGCTGACCGGCATGGAGGTCGCCAACGCCTCGATGTATGACGGCTCGACCGCCTGCGCCGAGGCCGCGTTGATGGCGCGGCGCGTGACAAAGCGCGGCAAGGTCGTTCTCTCCGGCGCGCTCCACCCGCATTACGCCGCGACGACGCGCACCAATGTCGAACTCCTCGGCGATAAAGTCGTGCAACTGCCGATCGACACTGACGCGTCGGAAGAATTGGGCGCGGCGATCGACAAGGAAACCTCCTGCGTCATCGTGCAGACGCCGGACGTTTTCGGCAATCTGCGCGACCTGACGGCGCTGTCGAAAGAATGCCAGTCGAAGGGCGTCCTTCTTGTCGCTGTCGTCACGGAAGTCATGTCGCTCGGCGCCGTCAAAAGCCCGGGCGAGATGGGCGCCGACATCGTCGTCGGCGAGGGCCAGTCGATCGGCAACGGCCTGAATTTCGGCGGGCCTTATGTCGGGTTGTTCGCGACGCGCGAAAAACTGCTGCGCCAGACGCCGGGCCGTTATTGCGGCATGACAGTCGACGCCGACGGCAAGCGCGGTTTTGTTCTCACCTTGTCGACGCGCGAACAGCATATCCGCCGCGACAAGGCGACGTCGAACATCTGCACCAATTCCGGGCTCTGCGCGCTTGCGTTCACCATTCACATGACTCTGCTGGGCGAGGCGGGGCTGCGCCGCGTCGCGATGCTGAACCATGAAGCGGCGTGCAAGACGGCGGACGCCCTGTCAAATGTTCCGGGCGTTGACGTGCTGACGAAGAGCTTCTTCAACGAGTTCACGCTGCGCCTGCCGAAAAACGCGACCGATGTTGTTGAAAAGCTCGCGGGCCTCGGCGTTCTCGGCGGCGTGCCGGGCGAACGGCTATGGCCGCACGAAAAGGACGCGCACAATCTCCTCATCGTCGCCGCGACGGAATGCGTTTCCGACGCTGATATCGCGGCGTTTTCCAGTTCGCTTGCAAGGGCGCTCGCATGACCATGAACTCACAGGGCCGCGAAACAAAGGGCGACAGCGCCAGCGTCGACTTTGTCACGTTCACCGGCAACAAGGCGTTGCAGATCGAGGAAAGCCTCATCTTTGAAAAGGACGCCTTCGCTGAAACGGGCGTCGATTTTCCGGCGCCGTCGGGCAAGCATGACCGCCTGGGCGGCATGGCGCGCGCGAACGCCTTCAACCTGCCGGGCCTTTCGGAACCCGAAGCGATCCGCCATTACGTGCGGCTCAGCCAAAAGAACTATGCGATCGACATGGGGCCGTTTCCGCTCGGCTCCTGCACGATGAAGCATAATGCGCGCCTCAATGAGAAAATGGCGCGCCTGCCGGGGTTTGGCGACGTTCACCCGTTGCAGCCGCAATCGACGGTGCAGGGCGCGCTTGAACTCATCGACACGCTCGCCGACTGGCTGATGAAACTGACCGGCATGCCGGCTGTCGCCATGTCGCCGAAAGCGGGCGCGCATGGCGAGCTTTGCGGCATGATGGCGATCAAGG
>CALKYG010000306.1 GCA_938003575.1 uncultured Alphaproteobacteria bacterium | reverse complement strand
ATCGTGAAGGCGTCCGCCGACTTCTCTCTCGAAAGTCCTGAGCCCGCGCCATCCGAGCTCTATACGGACGTGCTCGCCTGACGAAGGCGAGCCAGCGCCGTGGCGAAACAGGCAATCACGATCCTTCATGTCTTCCCGTCCTTCGCGGTCGGCGGGCAACAAAGGCGGCTCGCCACGCTTGCTCAAACGCTCGGCGACGAGTTCACACATCGCATTCTCTCGCTCGACGGCGACATGAGCGCGGCGGTTCTGTTTGATCCGCCGCGCCCGCGGATTGAGCCGGTTGTCATCGAAAAATCCCGGTTCATCGTTCGGCGCAATCTGGACCGGCTGACGGCGGCCATTTCGCAGAGCGGCGCTGATCTGTTGTGCACCTATAATTTCGGATCGATTGAGGCGGCGATAGCGAACCGGTTCGGGCCGCGGCTTCCTCATATTCATCATGAGGATGGATTCGCCTCGGATGAAGCCCGCGGTCGGCTGAACTGGAAGCGGTCAATCGCGCGCCGACTTGCGCTTTCGAACGCGAGGATCGTCGTACCGTCGAAAACGCTCGAAAGGATTGCAGTCAAGACCTGGAGACTTGGGAAAGAAAACGTAACGCGCATTCCAGTCGGAATCGACGTCGGGAAATTCAATAGGCCTCGCCGCGCCAGGTCCGGGCCCGTGATCGTCGGCGCGATCGGAGCTCTCCGGCGCGAGAAGAACTTCGCGCGCCTCATCCGTTGTTTCGGAGCGGCGAAAAAAGGATTAGAGGCGCGCCTCGTGATTTTTGGCGACGGCCCCGAGCGCCCCCGGCTGCTTGATCTCGCCGCCGCAAGCGCCGATATTTCGCTTCCCGGTTCAACGAGCGCAGTCGTTGAAGCGCTTTCGACGTTCGATATTTTCGCCATCGCTTCCGATACCGAACAGATGCCGACAAGTCTTGTCGAAGCGATGGCGTCGGGCCTCCCTGCAATTGCAACCAATGTCGGCGACATTCCGGAAATGCTCGGCGACGAAAGCCGGGAATTTGTGATTGACTGCGATGATGAAGAAGCGTTCGCCGCGCGCCTTCGAACGCTCATCTGCGACGAAGGTCTCCGTCGACGGCTGGGCGCCGCGAACTGCGCGCGCGCGGCCGCTTTCGATGTCGCGTCGATGACGGCAGCGTTCCGCCAGCTTTTCATGGATACGGCAGGCAGGGTCCGTTGATGCGTGTCGTTATTGAGCCGCTTGACGATGTCGAGAGTTTTCTGGACGAATGGCGACGGGTCTACGCGCTTTCCGATGCGCATTTTTTTCTTTCTCCATGCTGGGTCGAGACGTTGATCGCCGTTTCCGGCGATCCGGCAAGATTTAATTGTCTCAAATTGTACGACGACCTCAGAGGCGTCTATGCGTTGGCGCTGATTTCACGTCCCGATCGGCGACCGTTTCCAGCGCTCCGCGCCGCAAGATTGAATGAATCAGGCGTCGAATCCCTCGACGGCGTCTATATCGAATATAATGATCTGCTGATCGCCCGCGATGCGCCTGAGGATGCTCGCGCCGCCGCCGTGACCGCAATTCTTGATGCTCATCGCGACGCTGACCAGCTCGTATTCAGAAACATTCTGAGGCCTATGGCAGCCGCGGTTACAAGCGCATGCGCCGCCGCCGGCGTCGAAGTGGAAGTGCTGAACCGGCAGCCGACATTCGGGATTGATCTGGCGTCGCGCGGTCCTTCACTGATCGAGTCTTTCCCGGCCTCGCTGCGATACAAGGTCAAGCGTTCGATACGCCGGTACCGGGAGCGCGGGGCTGTTCTGCTGGAGCGGCCTTCGGGCGATGCAGACCGCGCCGTCGCCTGGACGGAGATGATGCGGCTTCATGCGGAAACATGGGCCCGGCGCGGTCAGCGCGGCGCCTTTCAGGAACGGCGCTTCCGCACATTTCATGAACACATGATCGAACGTTTTCCGCGCCACGTCGATCTCGCCCGGCTGACGGCGGGTGAGGAAACAATCGGCATCCTGTATAATTTCGTGATGGGCGGACGCGCCTACAACTACCAAAGCGGGTTCAAATATGAATCCGACAATCAGCTGACGCCGGGCTTCGTCGCTCACACGCTTGCGGCCCAACAATATCTCGACGAAGGGTATTCGACTTATGACTTCATGGCGGGCGACGCGGAATACAAGCGCCGTCTCGGCGAAGAGGGCGAACTTCTATTGACGATGGCGATTACGCGGCGAAATCTTCGCTCGCGTCTGCGGGCCGCGGCGAAGCCGCTCTTCGATCTTCGACACGCAGGAACGCATCGAACATGATCAAGGACCACAGCTCCTGGCTGTAATCGCCTGTTCCGGAACTATGGCGTTCGATCATGCGGTTGACGGCGTCTGGAGAAAAGAATCCGGTCCGGGCCAATGAGTCAGACTGCCGCAACCGGTCGATCGGGCCGGCCGGCTTTCTCAGCCAAGCGGCGATCGGCGGAGCAAAGCCGCGTTTGCCTCCATACAGGATTTTGCGATCGAGGCGCTCTTCCATCGCGGCCTTCAGGATGATTTTTCCGGATCGCATGTTCGCCTTCAGCGCCGCAGGCAATCGAAAGGCCCACTCGGCGAGTTTGTGATCCAGAAACGGCGCGCGGACTTCAAGCCCATGCGCCATCGACGCGCGATCAAGCTTGGTCAGCATGCGTCCCGGCAGCCAGGTTTCGAGGTCGATTTTCTGCGCGGCGGAAACAGGATCTAGCGATGGATCATAGGCGCAGTCTATCGCCGAGAGCGCCCCATAATCGCGAAGACTGGATTTGAACCCGTCGGACAAAAGCGCGTCCAGCCGGTCCGGCAGGATCGTTGAGACGGCGCGCGCATAGGCGGCGGGCGCGGTCTCGCCAAGCGATTGCAGCGTCGTCTTGAGGCGCAGCGCGCGCGGCGCCCAGTCGAGTTTCGGATACACGGCGCCGGCGACGCCGAACAGGGATCGGCGCAATTGGCAGGGCGCGAAACGGCGCGCGGCCTCTTCGGCGGCGAAGAACCGATACCGGCGATAGCCGCCGAAAATCTCGTCTCCGCCGTCGCCGGAGAGCGCGACCTTGACCCGCTTTCCGGCGACGCCGCTCATCATATAGACCGGGATTGCGGATGAGTCGGCGAACGGCTCGCCGAAGATCGCCGCGATACGGTCGATCATTCCGGACGCATCAATTGTCGCCGGTTCCGCGTGATGGGTGGTCGCATAGCGGCGCGCAGTTGCGGCGGCGAGGGCGCGCTCGTCGAACGATGCGTCGTCAAAGCCGATGGTCCATGTTGAAACCTCGGCGCCGCTGCGCGCCATGGACGCGACGACGGCGGAGGAATCAACGCCGCCCGAGAGAAACGCGCCAAGCGCCGCATCCGACTGCATTTGAGCCGCGACGGCATCGTCGAGGAGGTCAAGAAGTTCGCGCCTTGCGGCCTCGGCGGTCAGGCCGGAATCCGGCGAGAATTCCGCACGCCAGTATTTGCGAACAGCAAGATCTTCGCCGCGTTCGGCGGTAAGGATAGAGGCTGCCGGCAGCTTGAAGATATTGCGATAAACGGACTTCGGGTCAGGAACGTATCCAAGCAGGAAATAATCGTGCAGCGCCTCGTGTGAATAGTCGCGCGCAAACACCCCTGCGGCGAGAACGGCGCCGATTTCGGAAGCGAAGTGGAGAAAGCCGTCGCTGCTGACTGCGTAATAAAGCGGCTTCTCGCCGAACCGGTCGCGTGCGAGCGTCAGGCGCCGCGTGCGCCCGTCGAACCAGGCGAAGGCGAACATGCCGCGAAAATTCTCGATCGCCGCTTCGCCCTTCGCCAGCAGCATTTCCGCGGCGGCTTCCGTGTCCGATCTCGTCTTGAGGGCGACGCCGCCCGCGGACAGGCGGCCTTGAAGATCACGATAGTTGTAAAGTTCGCCATTATAGCAAAGGACGCTCTTGCCGTCACTTGCGACAAAGGGCTGCGCGCCGCCGGCTTTATCGATGATGGCAAGACGCGTGTGGCCGAATCCGACGCCCGGCGCAAAGTGATAACCCTGGCCGTCCGGTCCTCGATGGGCGAGAGCTTCGGTCATGCGACGGAGCGCCGCCCGGTCGAC
>CALKYG010000305.1 GCA_938003575.1 uncultured Alphaproteobacteria bacterium | reverse complement strand
GTCGGCGATCTGGTTCCGGCCGAAGCGATCAAGGCTTTGAAAGACCTGATGTCGGCCGTCGGCTCTCCGCACATGGATTGCCGTCAGGACGGAGCCCCGCTCGGCGGCGTTCGGGAAAGCTATCTTTTCAATTCAGGCATTGCCGGGATCGAGCGCGCCGACCGCATCCTGATCATCGGCTCAAACCCGCGTTGGGAGGCGCCGCTCGTCAACGCGCGCATTCGCAAGGCGTGGCTATCCAATCTCGCGCTCAAGGTCGGTCTCGTCGGCGAACGGCGTGACCTCTCCTACGCCGTGGAACACCTGGGCGCCGGCCCCGAAAGCCTCGCAAGAGGCGCTGAGTTCCTCAACGGCGCCGGGCGCCCGATGGTCATCATCGGCGTCGGCGCGATCGCGCGCGCCGACGGCCCGGCCGTGCTCGCGGAAATCGCCGCGCTTGCGAAGAACGCCGGCGTCGTCAGGGAAGGCTGGAACGGCTTCAACATCCTGCACACGGCCGCGGCGCGCGTCGCCGCGCTCGATCTCGGCTTCCTCCCCAAAGAGGGCGGGCGCGATTTC
The DNA here is from genome assembly GCA_938003575.1 of uncultured Alphaproteobacteria bacterium. GTDB lineage: Bacteria > Pseudomonadota > Alphaproteobacteria > Caulobacterales > Parvularculaceae > Amphiplicatus. The sequence goes on along the minus strand of CALKYG010000305.1, from coordinate 15,019 downwards.
GGCGGCATCATCAGGGGCTCAGAAGAAAAAGCGATCGACGTCGTCTACAATCTCGGCTGCGACGAGTTTGATGCGGCGAAACTCGCCGGTTCTTTCGTCGTCTATCAGGGACATCACGGCGACAGCGGCGCCCGCCATGCGGATGTCATTTTCCCGGGGGCCTCCTATGTCGAGCAGTCCGGCGTCTACGCCAATATGGAAGGCCGGACCCAGATCGCGAACCGCGCGCATTTCCCCTTCGGCGACGCGCGTGAAGACTGGGCTGTTATCCGCGCGCTCTCCGACCGGATCGGCAAGACCTTGCCGTATGACGATTTGTTCGCGCTGCGCCAGGCGATGATCGCCGATGCGCCGGCGCTCGGCCGCATTGATCAGACGCCGTCCGGCGATGCGGCGCTCGATCTTGCAAAGATCGGCGTCAAGGGTCCGGTGTCAGGCGAGCCCTTCCGGTCGCCGATCCGCGATTTCTACATGACAAACGCGATCGCGCGCGCCTCCGCAACGATGGCTGAATGCTCCGCGACGCTCTCCGGCGCGGCGAAGATGGCGGCGGAGTAAGGCGGCGATCATGGCGCCGCCGCCCGCCAGTGACGCCGTCATCGCCGAGATTCGCACCAACATCGTCTTTGAAAAGCTTATCGTCTCGGTGCTGACGGTCGCCGGAATCGCCGGCGCGGCGCATTTTATCTTCGGCGTCCTGTGGCGCGCGTCCGCGATCGGCCTGTCTCCCGGCGGCGGCGCGGCGGCGATGATCGCCGCGCTCAGCTACGCCGCTTTTTTCTTCATCGCCGGTTTCGCCGTATCGCTCACAGTCGGCATTCCCTTGTTCCGGTCCCTGGAGAAAGCAAAGATCCGAAAGGCCTGGCCTTATGTCGCAACAGCGTCGGCCGCGAGCTTTCTGATATCCGCCCTCGCCGGAGAGGCGCCGTCGGTTGAGGCGCCGGGACGCCTGCTCAACCTCATTCCGGGCGTCGCCGCCGCGGTTCTCTTCGCGCGGAAAATGCGGCCGTTCTGGAGCGCGGCTAACCTCAGCGATGAAGCGCCGCCCGGGAACTCAAGACTCAATTAGCGTCGCAAAGGTCGGCGACGTCGCCGTCCAGCGGTTCGTTTTTCTCACTTTCGCCGCGCGCTTCGTTGAAGGCGGCCGAAGCGATCGGCTGATTGAAGTAAATGTCGAAGAGCCGCGCCTTGACCGGATCGCCGCCGGTGAATCTTTCTCGCAGCGCGCTGAAATCAAAGGCGGGCGCCTTTTCGCTCGCTGCGGCCGCCTGCGCCTGATCGGCGGCGGACTCAAGAAGCGCTGCAAGGTCTTCAAGATATCCGGAGTCGCTCAGGATCGCGCCGTGGCCGGGAATGATCGCCGCCGCCGGAAGCGACGCGAGCTGGCGGACGACTCTCGCCCATTCACGCGGATAGGCGCCAAAGCCGAAAGGAACCGGCGCAACGACGATATCCCCTGTTGCGAGCACTTTCTCTTTCGGCAGATACAGCGCGATATCGCCGCCCGTATTGCCGAGACCCGCGTAAAGCAGGAGCGCCTTGCGTCTGCCGAGATCGATTTCCACAGCATCGTCGATCGCGCGCGTCGGCTTCATCACCGTCATGCGGGCGAGTTGCGCCTTGTAGTCGGGATAGTCGGCGACCATGCGGGCGAAAAAGGCGGTTTCGGATTCGGAAAGCGACGAGCCGTCGAACCAGAGTCCTTTTGCGACGGCGTCGCCGATCGCTTCATATAGGCTGTCGAGTTTCGCTTCGCCTTCCTCGACGCGCCGTTCAGGCCCATCGGCCATCGCCGCGCAGGTGAAGCGATGCGCGATAATCTCGGCTTGCGGAAACGCCTCGATGATCGGGAAGGCGCCGCGATGATGGTCGCCGTGCCAGTGGCTGATGACGAGATGCGTGACCGGCTTTTTCGTTTCGGCGCGGATTTTCGCAAGGACCTGTTCTCCCTGCGTCGCATAGCCGCCGCCGTCGAAAACGAGAACGCCGCGCCGGCCGATGACGATCGTCGCGTTCGCGACGACGGGATAACGCAAGGGATCCTCGCGCCCTCCGACGAATACGCCCTTGGCGACTTCGCGCCAGGCAAGATCGAATAGTCCCTCGTCAGCCGATGCGGCGGAGGAGGCGATGGCGAAGGCAAGCGCGAGGAACAAACGCATCGGGCGGACGCTCCTTTTTTCCGGAACGGCGATTCCACACCGCCGCGGGCGCCCCGGCCACCGCCCTTCGACCAAGCGAACAAGCAAAGCGGCGAGCCGATGAACGGCCCGCCGCCTGTGCGCCCTTAACAGTGCGCCCGCTTGATCAGCCTTGCGGCGCTTCGTCCGCAGCCGGCGCTTCTTCGGCGGCCGGCTCATCCGCCGCCGGCTCGTCGACGACGATTTCTTCAATCACGATTTCGTCTGCGGCCGCGGCGGGCGCGGCTTCTTCCGCGGCCTGGCCCGGCACGAAGCTCATGACCTTGTCCTTGGCGCCCATCAGCATGTCCTTGCCGCCCGGCACGCCGAACCATACGCCCGCGAGCGCCGCGACGATGATGATGATAAAAACGAGAAAACGACCCATGATTGTACCCGCTCCGATAATGCCGCCCCACGGCGGACCCTTGGCTATCGCGGGTCAAGTCCCCAGCCCCGCGCAGCGCGGACCCTAGCAAAACTTAACGCAAGCCGGAAAGGCCGCCGCCGTCGCACCCATCGCATCGGGCGCAAATGCTCGGATAGTGTGGCGCCGCAGTCATAGCGAGTCCCGGACCTGGCGCAGCCCCTCGGGGAAAACCCGAACAGAATTCGCGCCTTGGGCGCAATCCCTATTCCGCCGCCTGAGGCGCTTCGACCGCCGGCGCCTCCGTTCCGGCGAGCCTGGCGCGGCGCGGCCGGGCCGGGACCGCTTCCTTCGGCGACGCCTTCATCGACGGGAACCAGCCGAGGCGGGCGACCTTCTCGAGGCTGGTCCGCGAATGCTGAATCTCGGAGATCAGGTTCGTGACGCTTGTTTCGGCGCGCGCCGTCGAGAGCTTTGCGTTTTCAATCGCGCCGATCATCGCCTCGGCCCGCGCATGCGCCTCGGCGAGATCCCTGAGCGCGCCTTCCGATTGCGTGGTGATAATCGCGTTTGCGCGCTCCGCGGCCTGCGTCATGGCGGCGAGCTTGTCCCTCGCCAGCGCCAGCGTAACCGCCGACCCGACAGCGGCCCCGACGGCGAAGGCGGCTGCGCCGCCCGCAATAAGCATTGCGCTCATGACCCCAGCCCCTCAATTGCCCAAGGCCAAGTCAAATCGTTAACGGCGCGCCCGTCAAGCGGCGTCATGCGGCTCGTCAATCCGCAGGACGCTTCCCGATGCTGTTGCGCTTGCGGCGCGGAATTCCGATAAGCGGGCGAAAATCCGTTTCCAGGTGACATGATGCCGACACATTCAACGCCGTCCGGCCGGACGCCGGTCAATTCCGACGCCGCCCGCGATATCGCCTACCACGTCCACGCCCAGACCAATCTCGACGCGCACATGAAGAACGGCCCCTTCATCATCGCGCGCGGCGACGGAGCCGGCGTCATTGACGATCAGGGCAAGCGGTACATTGATGCAATGGCGGGGCTTTGGTCGGCTTCGCTCGGCTTTTCTGAAAAGCGCCTCGCGGAGGCCGCCTACCGCCAGATGCTCGAGCTTCCCTACAGCTCGACATTCGCGGGCCGATCCTGTCCGATCATCATTGAACTCGCCGAACGGCTCGTTTCGATCGCGCCAAAAGGGGTCACGCGCGCGCTCTTCTGCAATTCAGGATCCGAAGCCGTCGATACGGCGTTGAAACTTGTCTGGTACTATCAGAATGCGACGGGCCGCCCTGAGAAGAAAAAGGTCATCGCGCGCGAGAAGGCCTATCACGGCTCGACCATCGCCGCCGCGAGTCTGACCGGCCTTGAACGCATGCAGCGCGAATTCGACCTTCCGATCGACCGGATCGTGCGCGCGCCCTGCCCGCATTACTGGCGCAACGGCCGTCCCGGCGAAAGCGAAGACGGCTTCGCCGAGCGCATGTCCGACGAGCTCGAGGCGATCATTCTTCGCGAGGGACCGGAATCAATCGGCGGATTCTTCGCCGAACCTCTCCAGGGCGCGGGCGGCGTGATCCTGCCGCCGGAGGGCTATTTTGCACGCGTTCAGGCGCTTTGCCGGAAATACGACATTCTCTTCATCGCTGATGAAGTGATCTGCGGGTTCGGACGCACCGGAAACATGTGGGGATCCCAGACATTCGATCTTGAGCCGGACATGCTCACCTGCGCGAAGGCGCTGTCCGCCTCCTACATTCCGATTGCAGCGCTGATGATCAGCGACCGCGTCTATGACGCAATGGTGGAGCAGAGCCGCAAGATCACCCTCTTCGGGCACGGCTTCACCTATTCGGGCCATCCGGTCGCGGCGGCCGTCGCCGTCGAAACGCTGAAAATCTACGAGGAGCGAAATATCGTCGCGATGGCGGAGGCGGCGGCGCCGGTTCTTCAAGACGGCCTTCGTTCTTTCGCGGATCACGCCCTCGTCGGCGAGGTGCGCGGCTGCGGCATGATCGCCGGCGTTGAACTCGTCGCGGACAAGTCTTCGAAGAAATCCTTCGAGGCGTCGAAGGGCGCAGGCGCGCTGGTGCAGGATGAAGCCAAGAGGCGCGGGGTCCTCGTCCGCGCGCTCGGCGACACCATCGCCTTCTGCCCGCCGCTTGTCATTTCCGGGACGGAGCTGCGCGCCGTCGTCGACCGCTTCGGCGAAGCGCTGGACGCCGCCGCCGCGAAGCTGCTTTAATCCGCGCGAGGCAAGGGAAAATTCGCATTGGGCGGCGGCGCAGGTTCGACCGGGGAAGATCCGCACGGCACATTGTCGGTGGCGCTCGCGCATGGCTTCTCGATGCTGTCGAGCGCGCCCGCGCTCGCCGCCGAACAGGCGGCGGAAATCCTGAAGGTGATGCCGCGCGAGGCGCAGGCGCATGCGCTTCTCGGCGCCGCGCGCCGCCGTCTTGGCGACGCGAATGGAGCGGTTGAGGCGCTGGCGACGGCGACGAAGCTCGCGCCCTTCGCCGCCGAGGCGATCCTTGAACGCGGGCTGGCCGAGGCGGCCGCCGGGGAAAGCCGGCGCGCGCTCGGCTCCGTCGCTCATGCGCTCAGTCTTGATCCGCGCTTCGTCAACGCCTGGCGCGTTCTCGCCGACGAGTTGATGCGGGCGGGCGATGAGGACGCCGCGGGCAAGGCCTACGCCAATCACGTGACCGCGCAGACCAAGGATCCCGAACTTCTCCAGGCCGGGAAATCGCTGAGCGAAGGCCGGCTCGCCGTCGCAGAACGGGAACTCAAATCCTATCTGAAGCGCGCGCCGACGGATGTTGCGGCGATCCGCATGCTGGCCGAACTCGCCGCGCGCATCGGCCGGTATGTCGATTCCCAAAATCTTCTGGAGCGCGCCGTGGCGCTCGCCCCCGATTTTCACGCCGCGCGGCATAATCTCGCGATCGTCGCTCTGCGCCAGGGGAAAGCTGACCGCGCGGTTGAGGAAGTCGAGCGGCTGCTGAAGGTCAATCCGCGCGACCCCGGCTATCGCGTCCTTTACTGCGCCGCGCTTTCGAGGCTCGGCGATTATGAAAAAGCGATCCCGCAATACCGGATGCTGCTCAAGGATCATCCGAACCACCCGAAATCATGGATGAGTTTCGGACACGCCCTGAAAACTGTCGGCATGCAGGCGGAGGCGATTGACGCCTATCGCCGCTCGATCGCGCTGCAACCCTCGCTCGGCGAAGCCTATTGGAGCCTCGCGAACCTGAAGACCGTCAAATTCACAGACGGCGACGTCGCCGCAATGCGCGAGCAGCTGACGCGCGACGATCTCAACGACGAAGACCGGCTTCACCTGCACTTTGCGCTCGGCAAGGCGCTCGAAGACATCGGCGAATTCGAAGAGTCCTTCGCAAACTACGAAAAGGGCAATGAACTCGGCGCCTTGAGGGCGCGCTATGATGAGACGGAATTTGAAACGCGGCGCGAGCGCGCGGAAGAGGTGTTCACCAGAGAGCTTTTTGCGCGCCGGCGCGGCGCGGGCTGTCCCGACCCCGATCCGATTTTCATCGTCGGCATGCCGCGCGCCGGTTCGACTCTCATCGAGCAGATCCTTTCGAGCCATTCGATGATAGAGGGCACGGCGGAATTGCCCGACATTATCATGATGGCCAAACGGCTGGCGCAGGACGCGCCGGACGGGACGGACGCCTACCCTGCCTGTCTCTCAACGATGCCCGACGCGGCGCTGAGGGCCCTCGGCGAGGAATATCTCGAGCGCACGCGAGGCCAGCGCCGGACGGGCAAGCCCCTCTTCATCGACAAGATGCCGAACAATTTCGCGCATGTCGGTCTTATCCGGCTGATCCTGCCCAACGCCAAGATCATCGATGCGCGGCGGCATCCGATGGCCTGCTGTTTCTCCAACTTCAAGCAGCATTTCGCCAAAGGCCAGAATTTTTCCTACGGCCAGCAGCGGATGGCGAAATATTATCGCGACTACGTTTTCCTGATGAAGCAATTCGACGAGTCTGATCCTGGCGGCGTCTATCGCGTCATCCACGAGCGGCTTGTTGAAGATCTGGAAAGCGAAGTGAGAGCGTTGCTCGACTATGTCGGGGTTCCGTTCGAAGAGGCGTGCCTGAGGTTTTACGAGACAGAGCGTGCGGTGCGCACGGCGAGCTCTGAACAGGTCAGAAGGCCGATCTTCACCGAGGGCCTCGACTATTGGAAGAACTACGAGGCCTGGCTCGGGCCGATGAAGGACGCGCTCGGCGACGTTCTCGAAACCTATCCCGACCCCCCTTGAGCCCCGCGCATGGTGACGCCTGCGCGCAACACCCGCCCGCAAAATCGACCGTTGTGATCACAGCGATTGTGACGGTTTGGCGAACGGTTTAGCCTTTCAGCTTGAGGGATTCCGCGTTCGGCCGGACGTGGAAGCGGAAAAGAAGGGAGCAATTGCATGGCTATTTCAACAGGTTACCGCAAAGGCGCCGCGCTGAGGACGGCGCTTTTGGCGTCCTCGATGCTGACGGTCGCCGGGCCCGCCCTGGCCCAGGTCGACGAAATCACCGTCACGGCGCAGAAACGGGCCGAAAGCCTCCAGGATGTTCCCATCAGCATCCAGGCGTTCGGAACCGAACGGCTCGAGCAGCTCGAAGTCTCGGCGTTTGACGATTATTCGAAATTCATCCCGAGCCTGACCTTCCAGTCGACGGGCCCGAACTCGACCAACGTCTATTTCCGCGGCGTCGTCTCAGGCGGCGACGGCAACCATTCCGCCTCCCTCCCGTCTGTCGGCGTCTACCTCGATGAACAGCCGGTGACGACGATTCTCGGCTTCCTGCCCGTCCACATTTACGACATTGAGCGCGTCGAGGGCATCGCCGGTCCGCAAGGCACGCTCTACGGCGCGTCGGCGCAGTCCGGCGTCGTCAGGATCATCACCAACAAGCCCGATCCCAGCGAATTCGCGGCCGGATACGACCTTGAGGTGAACGCCGTCCAGCATGGCGACATCGGCTATCAGTTCGAAGGCTATGTGAACCAGCCGGTATCGGAAAACGCCGCGATCCGCCTCGTCGGCTGGTACAAGAAGGACGCCGGCTATATCGACAATGTGCTCGCCGGCCGCATCTTCCCGGGCACGGTCGCGCCGGCCTTCGGCGGCGTCAACCCCATTACCGGGACGCCGCTCATCCCGATTCTCAAGGACAACGCCGCTCTCGTCGAAGACAATTTCAACGATGTCGAGACCTATGGCGCCCGCATCGCGCTGAAGATCGATCTCAATGAAAACTGGACGGTCACGCCGACCGTGCTCGCCCAGAAAATGGAATCGAACGGAATCCACTTCTTCGACCCGGATTCGGGCGATCTGAAAGTCAGCCGGTTTGAGCCTGAATTCAACAATGACAAATTCATTCAGGGCGCGCTGACAATCGAGGGCAAGATCGGCGATTTCGATCTCGTGGTCGCGAGTTCCTATCTGCGCCGTCAGATCGATTCAAACTACGACTACACCGATTACGCCTATTACTATGACTCGCTCTATCAGTATTACGATCAGCTCTACGGCCCGGGCGTCTACAATTTCGCGGCCTATTTCTATGACAACGCCTATAACAACATCGACTTCTCGCAATTCTACCAGGGCGACGATTCCTACGGGAAATACGCCAACGAAGTGCGGATTTCGTCGCCGCAGGACAAGCGTTTCCGGTTTGTGGCGGGCTTCTTCCAGAACCGCCAGCGGCACAACATCCACCAGCAATATATCATTCGTGATCTGAACGATAATCTGGAGGTTTCCGGCCATCCCGATACGGTATGGCTGACCGAACAGAAGCGCATCGACCGCGACCTCGCCCTCTTCACCGAACTGGAGTTCGACCTTACCGACCGCCTGACCTTCATCGGCGGCGTTCGCGGCTATAAATACAAGAACTCGCTGTTCGGATTTAACGGCTACGGCGCCGGGTTCTCGGGCTCGACGGGCGAGGCGGCGTGCTTCGCCCCGGCGAGCGTTCCAAACTCTCCGTGTACGAACCTCGACAGCGAGATCAAGAACACCGGCGAAACGCACAAGCTGAGCGTCACCTATGATCTTGACGATTCGAAGATGGTGTACGCCACCTGGTCGACCGGTTTCCGCCCGGGCGGCGCTAACCGCAGGACGCCGCTGCCGCCGTACCTCGAAGACAAGCTGAAGAACTACGAGGTCGGCTTCAAGACGGCGTGGGCGGACAACACATTCGTGCTCAACGGCGCCGCCTTCTATCAGAAATGGGACAATTTCCAGTTCCCGATTCTCGGATTGAACGGCCTTACGGAAGTTCAAAACGCCGCATCGGCGCGCATTTACGGCGTTGAGGCCGACATGACCTGGGCGCCGAACGACCGCTTCACGGTCAACGGCGCGATGTCGATCATCGACGCCGAGCTTTCCGAGAATTTCTGTGGGTTCAACGTCAACGGCGCGCCGTTCACGGCGTGCCCGGCGGCGGTCGACGATCCGGCGACTCTCGGCGACGAGACCGCGGCGCCCGAAGCGCCGAAAGGCACCTCGCTCCCTGTCGTGCCGAAATTCAAGGGCACGCTGACCGCGCGGTATGAATTCCCGCTCGGCGCCATGACGGCGCATCTGCAAGGCTCGATTTCGGGCCAGACGACGTCGCCCTCGAACCTGCTCGTCGTCGATCAGGCGATCATCGGCGATCAGGAAGGTTTCGCCCTTGTCGACTTCTCTCTGGGCGTCCGGCAGGAGAACTGGAAGGCCGTCCTGTTCATTTCAAATGCGTTCGACGAGCGCCCGGATCTTCAGAGCTTCGTCGCCTGCGCGATTACGACCTGCGGCATCACCGGCGCGGGCGGCAATGCCGGCATCTATCAGTCGACGGCGCAGCCGCGCACGATAGGCCTTCGTTTCGGACAGTCGTTCTGATCTGACGGCTGAAACGACTTGATCGGCGGGCGGAATGGGATGACCATTCCGCCCGTTTTCCATTGCGCGAGGTTTTTTATGAAAGCGGTCATCGCTCTCGCCGCCGTCATGTCGTTCCTGTCAGCCGAGGCGGGCGCGCAAACCGTTTACGTCCGAGCCGGCCGCGTCGTCGATGTTGAACGCGCACGCGTTCTGAATGATCAGCTGATCCGCATCGAGGACGGCCGCATCGCGGCGATCGGGCCGTTCGCTTCGGCGCCGGATGCGGGCGCCTTCATCGACTGGTCGCAAAAAACCGTCCTCCCCGGCCTCATCGACATGCACACGCATCTCGTCGGCGACATCCAGTCGGCGGGCGTCGCCGATCCGTTGCTGACGAGCGGCGCGCAAGATGTTCTGATCGGCGCGGCGCATGCGAAAGCGACCTTGCGCGCAGGCTTCACGACGGTCCGCGATGTCGGCGCATGGCGCGCCTTCACTGATGTCGCGCTGCGCGACGCGATCAACGCCGGTTATGTCGACGGCCCGCGCATGGCGGTCTCCGGCGGCTATTTCACCATTCCGGGCGGCGGCGGCGCAATCACCGGTCTCGCCGACGATATGACGCTGCCCGCCGATTACGAGGCGGGAATTGTGCGCGGCGCGGACGACGCGCGGCAAAAGGCGCGCACGTTTCTTCAGCATCATGTCGACTTTCTGAAGATGATCGCGACGGGCGCGGTCTTGACCGTCGGCACCGATCCCGGATTGCCCGAGCTTTCCGAAGAAGAAATGCGGGCGATTGTCGAAGAAGCGCGGAAATACGGAAAAAAAGTCACCGCGCACGCGCACGGCGCCGAGGGCGCGAAGGCGGCCATCCGCGCCGGCGTCGCCTCGATCGAGCACGGTTCGCTTCTCGACGGCGAAGCGCTGTCGATGATGAAAAAGCGCGGCGTCTATCTCGTCGCCGACATCTATAATGGCGATTACATCGATGAAGTCGGATCCCGCGACGAATGGCCGGCCGAAACGCTGCAAAAGAACCGCGACACGACGCAGACGCAGCGGGACGTTTTCCGCAAGGCGGTGACTATGGGCGTTCCCATCGCATACGGCACCGACAGCGGCGTCTATCCGCACGGATGGAATGCGAACCAGCTTCCCTATATGGTCAAATACGGAATGACGCCGATGCAGGCGATACAATCGGCGACGGTGAATGCTGCGAAATTGCTCGGCTGGGAAAAAAACGTCGGCTCGCTCGGTCCCGGCCGCTACGCCGACATGGTCGCTGTCGACAGCGATCCGCTCGCCGACATCAACGCGCTCACCGGCGAGAAAATTGTCATGAAAGGCGGCGAGATCGTCGATTGACCGTTATGGCGAAGGACAGCTTTGACGTCATCATCATCGGCGGCGGGCACAACGGCCTCGTCTGCGCCTTTTATCTCGCGCGCGCCGGCAAAAAGGTCTGCGTGCTTGAGCGCCGCGAGATTGTCGGCGGCGCGGCGATTACGGAGGAATTCCATCCCGGTTTCAGGAATTCCGTCGCAAGCTATGCGGTGAGCCTGTTATCGCCCAAAATCATCGCCGAGATGGATCTCGCCCGGCATGGGCTGAAAGTCGTCATTCGCCCGATGGCCTATTTCGCGCCGGCGCCGGACGGACGCCATCTCCTGCTCGGCCGTGACGCCGCCGAAAACGACGCGGCGATCGCCAAACAGTCGGCTAAGGACGTCGCCGCCTATCACGCCTATCATGAGCGGCTTGACCGTCTCGTCGATCTCTTGCGCAAGATGCTGGGCGTCACGCCGCCCAATGTCGGCGGCGGCCTTCGCGACATCATCGCCGCCATGGGCCTTGCAAACGACATGCGCAAGCTTGGCCTTGAAGGCCAGCGCGACCTTGTCGATTTCTTCGGCAAGAGCGCCGGCGAAATTCTCGACCATTGGTTCGAAAGCGAGCTTTTGAAGGGGATGCTCGGGTTTGACGCGATCACCGGGTTTTACGGCAGTCCCTATACGCCGGGCTCCGCCTATGTGCTGCTCCACCACGTCTTCGGCGAAGCGAACGGCGTCAAAGGCGCGTGGGGCCACGCGATCGGCGGCATGGGCGCGATTACGCAAGCGATGGCGAGCGCCTGCGCGGAAGCAGGCGTCGACATTCGGCTTAATGCGCCGGTCAAGGAAGTCATTTTGAAATCCGGCTGCGCGCAGGGGGCCGTCCTTGAGAACGGCGACGCCTTTCACGCGCGCGCCGTCGCGTCGAACATTCATCCGCAATTGCTCTTTGGCGGGCTGATTTCCAACGACGCGCTGCCGGCCGATTTCGTTGAGCGGCTCAAGGGGTGGCGGTCCGGCTCGGCGGTGTTCCGGATGAATGTCGCGCTGTCCGAGCTGCCGAATTTCACGGCTCTTCCCGGCGTCGGGCGCCAGCATTCGGCGAGCGTCCTCATCGCGCCGAGCCTTGACTATATCGACACGGGCTTCACCGATGCGCGGCGATCGGGGTGGTCGCGCGCGCCCGCAATCGAGATGCACTTCCCGAGCGTCTATGACGAGACGCTCGCTCCCAAAGGCGCGCATGTCGCCAATCTCTTCTGCCAATACTTCGCACCCGAACTTTCCGGCGGAAAGAGCTGGGACGACGCGCGCGAGGCGGCGGCTGACACGATCATCGACACCGTCACCGCCTATGCGCCGAATTTCCGTTCGGCGATCGTCGGACGCATGGCGCTCTCCCCGCTTGATCTTGAACGCAAGCTCGCGCTTGTCGGCGGCGACATTTTTCATGGGCAATTGGGGATCGATCAGTTGTTCAGCGCGCGCCCGATGCTCGGTCATGCCGACTATCGCGCCCCGATCAAGGGTCTTTTCATGTGCGGATCGTCGACACATCCGGGCGGCGGCGTCACCGGATGGCCCGGCCATAACGCCGCGCGCGAAATCCTGCGCGACTTCTCGAAGCTGAAAGCGCCGGAGGCGGCGTGAGAAAGTTCGCCGCGACAGTCGCAACCCTTTGCACGCTTGCCGCCGGCGCCGAGGCGCGGCTCGACCTTTCGAACGCTTCCGTCGAGCGGCTCGACAACGGCCTCACCCTCATCATGCTCGAGGACCGGACCTTTCCGGTCGTCAGCACGCATATCGCCTACAGGACCGGCGCGAAGGACGACCCCGCCGGGCGTCTCGGACTTGCGCATTTCTTCGAGCACATGGCGTTTCGCGGCTCGAAGAATTTTCCCGATCTCGGTCTCACAAGCGAAATTTACGCCGCCGGCGGCGAATGGCACGGCTACACCTGGATCGACAACACCAATTATTTCGCGACGGCGCCGAAAGCGGAGTTGCCCCTGCTGCTTGATATCGACGCCGACCGCATGGCGCGGCTGGAACTGAGGAAAGAAGACATTGAGGCGGAACGCGGCGCCGTTCTCGCCGAAATGAACGGCTACGCCAATGATCCGGATTCAACCCTCTTTGACGCGCTGACGGCTGCGCATTTCCTGACCCACCCCTATCGCAATAACACGATCGGCTACGCCTCCGATATCGCCGCGATCACGCATGAGGATGTCGTCGATTTTTACGAACGGAATTACGCGCCGCAGAACGCAATTCTCGCGATTGTCGGCGACTTCGACCGCGACGCGGTGCGCGCGCTCGTCAAAAAGAAATTCGGCAAGATCAAAAAGAAAGTTTCTCCGAGAGCGCCGCTGACGGCGGAAATGCCGCGCAGCGGCGAGCGGCGCGTGACAATTTCGCTGCCCTCTGACGAGAAGCTGTTCAAGATCGCCTGGCCCGCCCCCGCGGCGTCGCATCCGGATTTTCCGGCATTCCTCGTGTTGCAGGCGCTGATCGGCGAACCCTCCGGCGTCAATTTCAACCAGAATGACTGGGGGACTCCGGTCGGCGACGGCTCGCCGATCGCCGGCGCCGCCGGCGGCGTTCGGTCATGGATCATCCCGACCGCTGAACCCTACGTTTTCGTCGTTTCTGGTTCGGCGGCGCGAGATGCGCATGAGCAGAAAATCGAAACGGCGATTCAAACAGCTTTCGACGCGCTTGCGCACAATGTTCCTTCATCGACAGCGCTGGATTCGGCAAAACGCGCTGTGCTGGATTCTATCGCCTTCGACGTCGATACGACCGAAGAAGCCGCACATCAGCTTGCTTTCTTCGCAAGCATCGGCGCATTCGATCAATTGCTGACGCTGGACAAGGCTGTCACAGAAGTCTCGGCGCAGGAAACACGCGCCGTCGCTGCGAAATATCTGCGGCGCGACCGGCGGACGGTCGCCTGGCTCGAACCGGGGCCGCCGCCGCCGCCCGCTGACGCTCAAACCGCCGCGACCGCTGCGGCGCGGCCTGGCGCCGCGGCTGGCGGCGCGCCGGCGGGGGTCCGCCGTGACGCGACGTCGACGGGCGGCGCGAGAATTCTGGTCCAGCAATCCCCGCTGTCGACGACCGCCGCCGCCAGCGCGCTTCTCAGCGGGCGCTTCGAGTGCGGCGCATGTGCAACAGACTCGCCTGCGCCCGGTCTCACTTCGGTTCGCCTGAGCTCGCCGGCGAGCGATTTTGACGAAATGGCCGCAGATATCGTGAACGAGATCAAACGCGCGCGGCCCTACAGGAATTCACCGCCTTCCAGCGACGATCCGCTGACGAGGCTCGAAGAATATTTCGCTGGAACGGCCACGGTCCCCGCGGGCGGCGGGCTGCTCGCACTGGCGGTCGCCGGCGATGCAGGCGAAGCGGCGATCATGCGCGTTGCGGACCAGCTTCCGGCGGCGACGCCGGCGGCGCAGACCGAATATGTGACGGGCGATGACGCCGATTTCGTCCTCGACCGGCCGAAAGCGCAGGACGCGGTCGGATACGTTTCAGCGGCGCCGGGAGCGAGCGACCAAGGCTCGCTGGCGGCGCGCATCGTTCTTTATGCGCTCAGTCACGGCTACGGCGGCCGATTGGGCGTCGAAGCGATCTCACGGCGCGGCCTCGCCTATTACATCGACGCGCAATATCGGGCCGGGATCGGCGCCGGCCTCATCACGCTTGCTGCGGGGGTCGATCCCGACAAGGTCGACGCCTTCCGCGATCTGATGAAAGCGGAAATCGCCCGCCTCAAGACCGAGCCGCCGACGGACGCCGAAGTCGCCGAGGCCAAGCGCCATCTGTTGGGGCGCAAGATCAGCGCTGCGCAATCGAATGAGGAGATCGCCGGGGCGATGATCCGTGATTTTCTGGCTGTCGGACGGCCGGAAAGCGCAGAGGAGTTCGCCGCAAGGCTCGACGCCGTCACGCGCGAGGACATTCTTGACGCCGTAGACGCCTTGCAAAAAGGCGCAGTTGTCACGGTTCGGGGCGCGGGCGTAGATTGAGGTGCGAGGTGCGTCATGAAGAATGCCGAACAGCCGAAGCTCCGCGTCGTTGCGGACGAAACCGCGCAGAGCCTTCCCGCGTGGACCTATCAGGACGCGGATTTCATGGAGCTTGAGCGGCGGCATGTTTTCATGCCGGCCTGGCATCTTGTCTGTCATGAAAGCGACATTCCGAA